>JBBTSN010000120.1:0-6393 GCA_038078775.1 Patescibacteria group bacterium
ACGGTCAGGTGGCCGGCATGCGCGTCAGCATGCAGGCCACGGACAGCGTCATCCACGTGGATGACGCAACGACCAGAATGTATCTGGTCGTTCTCGAGGGACAGGACCCCCCCCGGGCGGGGGGCTACCTGTTCCCCGACACGTCGGGGAACACCCACTTCTACCCCGTAGAAGTGGAGACGGACGCCGAGGCGGGCGTCCACTGGCTCAGGACATACTGGGCCATAGACGGCGAGCCGGTCCCCGATAAGACTGGCTGCGCGTACTACTCGGGGTCACCCGAGTCGTGCGCGCTGGGGTATTCGAGCCTCGGCTCGCATACCCCAACTTTTTCGGGGAGCATTGGGGGGCGCTGCGCGGCGACCCCCATCGCCGTAGAGGTCTCGGCTGAGGAGGCCGAAAGCCTGGTGTCCTCCCACCAGGCCGGGTGGCCCTAAGTGGTCGCCCAAATTCGTGACGAAACTCCCGAGGTGTCGGCGGGAGTTTCGTCAAGACCGTTACGTAGAGCCCAAATGGGGTTCCGTAACGGTCTTTTTGCTTTTTTTGAGGCAATAAAAAATCCCCGAGCCTGAGCAAGGGGAATCTTTTACTGAACCTTTACTTCGCTTTCACGAGTACGTTGATCTTCTTCATCGCACGGCTTTTGATGCGGGAAACGGTGTTGAGCTTCAACACGTTCTTTGTTACCGCTTTATCAAGTGCTTGCGTAAGTTCATTCATGAGCTTTTGTGCTTCATCAAGCTTCTTGGATTCAAGAAGTTTACGGAAGCTGCGGCGCATGTATGCAATGTGCTCGCGAACAGCAATGTTACGCTCAGCGCGCACGATGCTTTGGCGAAGGGCCTTTTTGGCATTCTTCAAGTTTGGCATAGAAAAGTGCTGCAAGGATAGCCAAATTCATTATGTGCGTCAAGAAACTGGCTTGATGCGCGCAAAAAGCAGTTCTTCAATAAGGCGATCAACCATGATTTCAGCAGAAATACCCGATTTTGTACGCTTATCCCATGCAATCGCTTTATCGAGCGCGCCTACTAACGCTTGATGAGAAAAAGCCTTTGCCCCAGAAATCGCCTTCTGTGCCACAAACGGATGAAGTGCGAGCGCGTCGGCAATCTCTTTCTGTGAAGTCACCCCCTGCATTCCAAGCGAAGAAACCCCGACAAGTACCCGCAATTGGCGCAAAAGACCGCCAAACAATCCAAACGCATCTGTTCCAGACTCCAGCTCTTTACGAAGCGATTGCGTCAATCGCTCAGGCGAAGCTGTTGGCAACAAATCCAAAAACGCAAAAAAGTCAGAAGAAATCCGGGAAGGAACCAGTCGCTCAATCATGTTTTCAGTAATCGGGCCTCCGGCCGCATATGCCGCAAGCTTGTGAATCTCGACTGCAAGCTCCTGACCCGTTCCCCCAACGCGCGCAAAAAGCACTCCGGCAACTTGCTCAGACATATCCGCACTCAATCGTGCAGCACGAGCTCGAATCCATGCAATGCACTCCGTTCGAGAAAACACCGGAACAGGGAAGTACTTCACATCTTCAGCCGATTTTGTCCCGAGCAGCGTAGACAAATTACTTTTCTTCCACGCAACATCACTCAGCTCATCAACAAAACATAACGATGTACTCCCATCCAATCTCCCAAAAACATCCGTCCAAAAAGGCGCGTCACTTTTTTTAAGCGTATCTCCAACATTCTTTAAAAAAATAAAACGCTTCTCCGCCAAAAAAGGCGCAGCCTGGAGCGACGGAATAAGCACTTCTTTGGTCACTGTCGCAAAATCAAACACTTCCACGTTCAATCGCGAAGGATCATATTTCGCAACAAACTTCTCCATTAAATCCTCCGCAAATTCCCGCACTCGGAGCGAATCCTCTCCATATACCGCAAGAAACATATTACGCAATATCTCCCCAACTCTTTCCTGTCGCGACATCAACAACAAGCGGTACACGATACGACGCAACGTTCGACATTTTTTCTACAACCATTTTCTGCACCTCTGCAACATCATCCTCGTGCACCTCAAGAACCAACTCGTCGTGCACTTGCAATAACAATTTTGCCCGAAGTCCAGATTTTTCAAGCCAAGATGCCAGAGCAATCATCGCCATTTTTATAATGTCTGCTTGAGTTCCTTGAATCGGCATGTTCATAGCCATACGCTCTGCTGCAGCAACAAGCTGAGGAACTCCCGAAGTAATATCCGGCAAATAGCGTCGACGTCCAAAAAGCGTTTGCACATAGCCTTGAGAACGCGCCTGCAATTTCATCGCATCAATATAGGCTTGGATTCCCGGGTGGACCGCAAAGTATCGCGCAATAAACTCCCGCGCCTCTTCAAAATTCATTCCCGTTGAACGTGCAAGTGCACGAGGGCCAACACCGTACAAAATACTAAAGTTAATTGCCTTTGCAGATGCACGCTGATCTTTCGTCACTTCATCCTCAGAAATATTCCACACCTCTGCCGCAGTACGACGATGAATATCAGCGCCATCTTTAAACGCGCGAATAAAAGACTCATCATTTGCAAGTTCTGCTGCAAGACGCAATTCAATTTGAGAATAGTCAGCGGAAAGAAGCACATAATGTTCCTTGGCAACAAACGCATACCGAATTTTCTTTCCAAGTTCAGAACGAATAGGAATATTCTGCAAATTCGGCGTCATCGAAGATAAACGACCAGTCGCCGCAATGGTTTGGCTGTACCGCGTATGAATACGTCCATCAGGTGCAATCATCTCAGGAAGCGAATCAGAGTATGTCGACTTGAGCTTTGCAACTTCACGATATTCTTCAATAAGCGGAATGATCTTGTGCATTTCCCAGAGCTTCTCAAGCTCAGGCGCAGCCGTCGAGTATCCAGACTTCGTTTTCTTAATGCCTTTCGTAGGAAGCTGGAGCGTATCAAAAAGCACATTCGCAAGCTGCGAAGGGGAATTCACGTTAAATTCAGTTCCCGACAACGTATAAATTTCTTTCGTGAGCGTCGCAATTTTTTCCCCAAACGCCTTCGAAAGATCAGTGAGCATTTTCTTATCAACACAAATTCCCTCATACTCCATGTCAAACAACACCGGAATAAGCGGCATTTCAATATCACGATACAGCTTATCCATTCCCACCTCATCAAGTTTCTTTTGAAGCGCCTGTCCCAAGTCAGGAAGCGCACGCGCAAGCTCTTCTTCAGACTTCGCAACACGTCCAAGAACATCATGCACAATATTTTCAAGAGGGAAGTCACGCGCACCAGAATTCAACATGTACGCAATCACTTCAGCATCATAGAGCGGACGGGAAGCAAGCACGCTCGAAAGATCAACACCCATTTCTGCAAACGCGTGCATCGCCATCTTTGCCGTATACGTTACCACGTACTTTGCGCGAGAAAGCTCCTGCACAAGCTCAGCAAGAACTGCTTTATCAGGATGCTCAGCGTGCCAAACACGCGTTCCGTCACTCAAAATCACGCCCGCAACCGTTGCGCCAAACATATCCGGCTGCTTGGTAGTCACCAGCAACCCAAGCCACTCTCCCATAACCCCTCCCGGCGTTGAAACATTCTTTCCTTCTACAGATTCAGATTTCCCACCCTTCTTCCCTTGTTTCTTTCCCAATCTATCCGATCCGTTACCATCCGTCACTATCCGTTCCCCTCCGTATTTTTTCAAAAGCGAAGAAAACTCAAAATCCACAAACAACGCACGTAAGCGAGCCTCATCAGGTGCACGAAGTGCACACAATAAACGAGAAAAATCTTTCAGCGGAACATTCTTCACAATTTCTACAAGCATGCGCATCTGGAGCGCATTCTTTTCATTCCCAACAAACTTCTTCGCATATTTATCCGGCACTTCACCACGTGTAATCGATGCCAAAATTCCCTCAACACTTCCAAATTTCTTAATGAGTTCAACCGCACCCTTCTCCCCAATCCCTGCAACACCCGGTAAATTATCAGACGAATCTCCCATGAGCGCCTTCACCTCAATAAGCTCAATCGGAGTAACTCCAAATTTTTCTTCTACCGCGGCAGCGTCGTAAATCTTCACCTCAGAAAGTCCTTTAATGAAAAAAACCACCTTTGTCGTGTCATTCACAAGCTGCAACGCATCACGATCACCGGTTACAATCAACGTTTCAATCCCACCTTCGTCTGCATTCATTTGTGCAATGGTTCCAATAATATCGTCCGCTTCAAAACCAGGAGCGCTCAACGATGGAATTCCGTACGCCGCAAGGATCTCTTGGATCATGGGAATTTGTTCGTACAGCTCATCCGCCTTCTTTTCACGCTGCGCCTTATACGGTTTGTAGGCTTCATGACGAAACGTTGCACCCGGCAAATCCCACGCAACCGCCATGTACGCCGGCTGATAAATATTCAGCATTTTCTCGACAACGTTCGTAAAACCATACGCCGCATTCACCACGCGCCCATCTCTCGTGGTAAGCGGAGGAATTGCATGCCACGCACGGTGCAAAAGCGCGTTTCCATCAAGAACAAGAAAGGTTTTAAGGGGTTCCATATAAGAAGAAGTGTAACAGGGAAGTGGGGAAGTTTGAAGCTAAAAAGAGGGTTGAGCTTGAAAAAGCCACCGAAAACATGCTATTCTTCTCCCGCAAAAATAAGTTACGTAAAACATACTAAGTTTGGGTATGTTTTAAAACCATGGCGGTTATAGCTCAATGGTAGAGCACCGGGTTGTGGTCCCGGCTACACGAGTTCGATCCTCGTTAATCGCCCCATAAAAAATCCTCCCAACAGGAGGATTTTTTATTACACCTCCTGAATAACATCAAAACCATTAAATCCTCCCACCAAAGCAAGACCAATAATCTTTCCTGTGCAGAGTTTTTTTGCACGAATTTGTGACGCAACTTCGTTCATAGTTGCCCCAGAACCAACGGCATCATCAAAAAGAAGAATATTTTTATACACTCGCTCTTCTTCAACAACGATTGATTGTCGAGCATTTTCAATACGCTCATACAATTTTGCAAGTGTTTTTTGAGGTACGGTAATCGGTGTACGAAGTTTCGTAATTTTTAACGAAGGCAAAGGCAAGTGAAGACGTCGCTCAAGTTCCTTCATAAACTGAACATTCCGCTTTACCGTTGGCGGAACAAATCCTACAGCATCAATCTCAAAACGCGTCAGTATCTCCGTAAGAGAATCAGCAACATCCGCAACAACACGTTGTATGAGCATACTATTCTGACTCTGCTTTGCATACAAAATAAGCTCACCAAGTTTTGTTTTTCCAAAACGCTCGATACTATAAAAATCTATATAAAACAGCTTATCAAAAGCAGTATCTGGAAAAGTTTGCTGCATTTTTTTTGTTGCATCAATAAAGCCGTCATGTTTATATGCATCAAATTTTGCAAGGCTCTCACAGTATTCGATCGATGTTTTTACCGGATCAAGTTTTCGTACATGACACCACGGTATAAATGCCTGAACACCTGTCTGAACAACACCGTTCGTTGCTATCTTCAAAAAACGCTCCTGAATGCATTTTCCTACTTCTGGATCGAACGTGTATGTTTTCGAAATAGGAACCGGAGAAACAAAACTGTAAAAAACTTTCGGAGGTGTCCCATGTTTTTGAAGAATTCCATCACGAACCAAAGCTGAAAGATGCCGAAATACCGCTGCAGGCGTCAATTCAAGAGTCTCAATAAGCGTTTTTGGCGTAACAAAGCCATTCTGCTTAACAAAAGCAACAATATTTGATCGAGTCATCGTTTTCATAGTATATAGTATACAGTGTACTATGTACTATGTCAAAAGCGATACTTTCTGCCGCTATCTCTCATAATTCGGTTACCATGGTACCATCTCCCCATATTCACACGTATGTCCGATTCCCCTACCTGCCTCAACGCCCGAACATCACTTGAAGCAATTCGCTCCTTGAAGCAAGAGTTTGAAACTGCCTATGACCTCGCTGTTTCCTCAGGCGAAGAGGAGGATATTAAAAGGGCTAAGGAACTAAAGCATGACCTAGAAACAAAAATGAAGGCACTTCAGGAAATCCTCGCTACTCAAGAAGCTGAACGTCTTTATGATCTCAGGCGTCAGTATGAAGCACAAGTTACACTTCTCAAGAACGCTGGCTTGGTTACGGAAGAAGGAACAGAAACAGACGCCCAAGGAGTTGAACGGAAAATTCTCGTCATGACGGGAATAGACAAAAAGACATCCCCAATCCCTTCCTATGAGACCATCGTTTCTCGTTTATACGAACAAAGGGATCTCTTTAGAACCAAAGCAGACCAAGGCTTCACCAAACTCCTCCTTGTTCCTTTTGGTATGAGTCTTGATGAGATTATCGTAAAGTTCAAGGTTCATCTTTTGAAGTACAATGGAAATAATATCAATAGA
>JBBTSN010000121.1:0-6923 GCA_038078775.1 Patescibacteria group bacterium
CCTCGGGGGTACGTGGGTTAAGGCGGATGCCTCTGATCCCGACGTCATCTGGGTCAACATCGGCGAGATGTTGGCACAGGTTGAGGGGGTGGAGGGTCTCGTGCCTACCATTCACTGCGTCGGTACGCCTCCGGGTATGGTCGACCCCGAGGGTGATGCACTGCTCCTCAAAGGCCGCATGGCCTTCCCGGGGTTCGGTCACTTCCGTCGGCGTACGCGCCTGCGTCGGGGCGCTTTCCGGCATCCCCACACCGGGCGGATGCTCAAGGCTCTCTGGGTGGGCCATTGGTTCGACCAGCGGATTCGGGAGATTACCACGGGCTAGGCGGGGCTCGTGGTCGCGTGTTCAGGGGAGCGCTTCGGGCCTTCGTTGGCTAGAGGCGTTCCCCGTTTTCGTTCTTGGCAGTTTTGGTTTTTTTTGGCATCCTTGAGGTATCTATGACGCTCAAATTGAAAATCGTTTCTTTACTTGTGGGAATTGCGGTTTTGGTTATTGGGGTTTGCGTTTGGTCTTTGCATACGTCGGTCGGAACCATGTCTATTAATGGTACCGAACTTTCCGTTCGGATTGCTGAATATACGCTTGGGCAGAAGAAGGGGCTTGCGGGGTATACCGAAGAATCGCTTGCTGAGGATGGCATGCTTTTTCTCTTTGATGAACCTAAGGTGCGAACGTTTTGGATGAAGGGAATGAAGATGGATCTCGATATCCTTTGGATTTCTAGTGGAAAGGTTGTGGCTATTGATCGGGATGTGCAGGCGCCTTTTTCTCGTGCCGAAACGCCAGAACAAGTGACATCTAACCCTCTTTTGGTGGACGCGGTTCTCGAGTTGCCGGCAGGGGGAGCTGAAGAGTTTGGCCTTATTGAGGGAATGTTGGTGGTTCTTCCTGATTAGGAAGACGCTGGATTCCGGGTCAAGCCCGGAATGACGTGAATACTAGCGATTTTCTTGACGATTTTGGATCAGAATGCTACACTCCTCCCGTCCAATTCTTAGCGGTTTGTCCAAGGCTTTCAAGTTTTCTTGGTAGGTAACTCCCTCGAAGCGCCTGCGCAACCACATTTGTATGATGCACGCAGTTATTACCACCGGCGGCAAGCAATACTTCGTTGCTGAAGGTGAGACTCTCCAAGTAGAAAAGCTTGTTGCAGAGCTTGGTGAGAAAATTACGTTTGATGCCATGCTCGTTACTGATTCCGAAGGGAATGATGTACGCGTTGGTACTCCAATCGTTCCTGGTGTAAAAGTTACTGCAGTGATTGCAGAACACGGTCGTGGAGAAAAGATTTCCGTTATCAAATACAAACCAAAGGCACGCTATCGCCGTAACTTTGGTCATCGTCAGCCATTTACGATGATCAAAATTGAAAAGATTGCATAAAAATCCCGTGATTCGTCATGTTCTGCAGGGAACGGTTTAAAACCGTTCCTTACGTACGTAAACGAATCACGGATTTTTTTGTTTACGTAACGATGATCTTATTTTCCAGTAGCTCACCGGGAGATGTACGCGTGTGATTCCAAAGTGTGTTTTGAAGTTTGAGAGTCCCCACCAAGGGTCGAGGCGAGTTACGAGGGGTCCGCTCATGAGGCCAAAGTTTCCTGAGCGGTATTCGTGTTCTTGCATGAGCGAGAGCCATACGTGTACGAGTCCGGTCATGGGCTGAAGCTTTGCGGCTTCGGGAAGAAAATATCCCATGAGGTATATGCTTTCTTTTGTTTCTTCATCATTTCCCACTACAAAACAGCCGATTCGTTTTCCATCCTTGTCTTGTGCAACAAAGATGTTTATATGCTCGGGATCGATGCTTAGCCGGTACGCGACAATTTTCGCAAGGGCCAAGCTCATTGAGTGAGGAACTTGTGACCTGAGCATGTCAGTTTCTACATCTTCAAATGTTCCGTTTCGAACGGTGCATCCGGATTTGTAAAATGTTTTGAGATGTCGTTTTGCGTGAGATGACCACGTGTTTGTAATATCGACATTTTGTGAAATGTATGCGATGCCGTGATGAGATTGATTTCCCATGGAGAACCACGAGGCTCGATCTTTTTTGAGGGGCCAAATGCCTGGTGCCCACTCATCAATAGTGATCCAAGATTGGGGTGAGGTGAGTGGGGTAGGGGGGAGGTTATTTTTTGTGTAGTGCCTTCTCCAGGTAAAGAATCGCGATGAGAAAATGGTATCGGTGAATCCATTTTCTAGATTGCTCGTTGGGGGAAGCCCGGAACGGTGCCAATATGTTGATCGCCATGCGTGTTTATCGCTCGACAATACGTGGCATATATCATGAACGAAGGTGAGGCGATCCATACATGCCGATAGTAGATGTGTAGTACTGTAGGCGCTTATGGGGCAGGGGCGCAACGACCTTATCCACGTTATCGAGGATTTCGGTATGTATGTAAATATTTATAAAAGTTATGTGTGAATTGCTGATGATTTTTCTCAGGAAGTCGATATTTCGTACACAGGGAGCCACATCCAATCCTGTAAAAAGATCCACACAAGAAATGTCAGATGGGAGCATTTGAGTTATCCATTCCTCTGCATCAGCTTCTACGAGGAGAATATTCTTTTCTTCTGCGAGTCTTTCTGCGGCAATAGTGCAGAGAGTAGGGTCCCACTCAATGCCGATTATTTTTGCAGAAGGAAACTTTTTTGTAGCGAGTTTGAGCGCTCCTCCTATTCCTACGCCAAAAAAGGTGATTGTTTGCGGGGTGTATTTTTTGGGGAGTGCTTTGAACGCGGTTTTCCAAACGCTATCCATGTATGAGCCGGATTGTTCTGTGCGATCTTCTGCGAGTAATCGTTCTGAACCAAAAAGCTTCACGAGTCGCATACGCCCGTTGCGTGTGTCTATCTCGTGAAGCTTTTGGAAGAGCATGAGTTATTCCCACGTGGTGAGCCAAGAACGCATTTGTTCAACTTCCATGGTCTGTGAGTCGATAATGCTTTGTGCAAGAGTTTTCATTTCGTTTCTTGCAGTTGTTCGGAGCATCATTTGTGCCATCATGATGGCCATTTCATGGTGTGGGATCATTTGCAGTACGAATTCTTTATCGAAATTTTCTGCAGCTTCAAGTTCCTCAATATCTCCCTGCATACTCGCTCCTCCCATGTGCATTCCTCCGTCGCCCATCATGCCTGTTGATTCGGAGAGAGTTTCTATGTCTTTCCCGAACCATTCTTTGTACCACGTCTTCATGTCGTCAATCTCTTTTTGTTGTGAGATGATTATGCTTTCTGAAAGATTTTTTACTTCGTCAGTTTTTGCTTTTGCGAGTGCGAGGTTTGCCATTTCAATTGCTCCCTCATGATGAGGGATCATATTTTCGATAAATGTTGCATCAACGGAGTTCTCTGTTGTTTCGTTTCCCATCATGCTTATGTTGCGGTACCAGAAAAAGTCATTATGAGCGAGTACGATGACGCCCATGGTGATGACACCAATAGTTATGCCTGCGAGGAGAGGAAGAGCGAAGGAAGATTTCATATAAGAAAAAGAAAGTTAAGAAATGAGAGAGGAGGAGTACGCACTCTTTTTATTTTTAAAAAGTACACGCTCCTCCTCTCGTAATTACGTTTCGCTTCGTCCGTGCAGGGCACTGAGAAGCGTTACCTCATCAGCATACTCGATATCGGCTCCCATGGGGAGGCCACGTGCAAGGCGGGTGACCTTTTTGTGAAAGGGTTTGAGCAAGCGCGAAAGATACATGATGGTTGTTTCGCCGTGAACGTCGGGTGAGAAAGCGAGGATGATTTCGGTGAAATCGGGGGACGTTTCTATTCGTTTAATGAGCTTGTGTACGTTGAGGGTTTCCGGAGTTCGTCCGTCAACAGGATTGAGCGTACCGCCGAGCACGAAGTACTTTCCGGTAAATGCCGCGGTTGCTTCCATGGTTGCAACATCGCGTGATTCTGAAATAACGCAGAGTTGATGACTGTTGCGTTCTGTGTTGCGACAAATCTCGCAGAGCTTTCCTTCGCTAAATGCAAAACACGACTCACATGTTTCTACATTTGCTAAATCAGCAATTGCTTTTGCAAACTGTGCGATGTCGTGCTTTGTAAGGTTGAGTACGGCAAAGGCGTACCGCAGTGCGGTTTTTGGGCCTACGCCCGGTAATCTTCCGAGCGCGCTGGCAGCGTTACGAATGGGCGTTGGGAAGTTCCGCATAGGGGAGCGTGAAGTTGGGAGATAGAAGATAAAAGACGACAGATAAGAGATATCTGAAATCTGCCGTCTGCTGTCTCTTATCTCTAGTCTATACTCACCTACTGCCCCAGCATTCCCTTGAGCGCATCAAGTCCGCCTCCCAAATCCTGCATCTTTTTCATGAGCTCGGCTTGGAGCTTACGATTTGCATCAGTAAGGGCATCTTTCACGCCTGTTTCGATTTTTTTCGTTTCCATTCCCTCTGCAATTTGAACGCCAAGAACTTCGTGGCTTCCGTTGAGGGTAATGAGCACATTACCACTTGCTCCAGATCCCACGATCATTACTTCATCAAGCATTTCTTTCATTTGCTTGGCCTGATCACGCATGTCTTTGAATTGTTTGAGTTTGTTGAACATAGTGTGGATATTTTAGAATAAAAGAGCATTTTTTGAAACCTTTACTGTGCATGCTTTTTATTCTCTTTTTGAATATTTTCTGGGTAAATATACGTTGAGATAAGTACTCCCCATGATCCGATTACCCCAAAGACGAAGCCTGCAATGACTACATAGTCATGGTGTGCTATTCCGTAGAGGAGCCATGTGGTGGTTCCAACGGCAAACGCGCTATAAGAGATTCGGCTAATATTTGCTGCAGATTTTCTTTTATAGATTTTCCAAAGTTGAGGATAGTATGCCAATGACATGGCTACCCCCATGATTGCGGCGAGAGTGTCTAGGAGGGTGATATTCATAGGGCGTATTACTTTCTCGGTGTAAATCCTTTTGGAGGAATACCGGGAGGAAGGTGGGTGTTTTCTGAGGGGGCTGCTGAGCTGCCTCCTGGATGCGAGGTGAATACTGAGGGGGATGAGCCGTTTCCTTTAGGAAGTGCGTTTGCGGGCAGCTCGTTGCTGTGGCGCGTGTCCATGTTTTTAAAGCTTGCACGTGGAGCATCCCAGAAAAGTTTTACCATTCCTGTAGGGCCGTTACGATGTTTTGCGATGTGTACTTCGGCGGAATTTTTTTCCTCCGGTGTAAGCTCTTCGATTTGGTAGTTTCGATCTGCGGCCTTGCGGTAGAGAAACATGACAACGTCAGCGTCTTGCTCAATGGAACCCGAGTCACGCAAGTGAGAGAGTCGAGGAATTGCAGGTTTTGTCATTTCAACGGCACGAGAGAGCTGCGCAAGTGCAAGAACGGGAACGTTGAGTTCGCGGGCGATTTGTTTGAGACCACGACTGATTTCCGCAACTTCTTGTACGCGGTTATCATTTTTACGATTTCTTCCTTCCATGAGCTGCAAGTAGTCGATGACGATCATGGAGAGCCCGTGTTCGCTTTGTAAACGACGTGCTTTTGTGCGGATTGCCATGACAGATGCTGCAGAAGAGTCATCGATAAAGATAGGCGCTTCGGAGAGCTTTCCGAGTGCTTCACCGATTTTTGGGAAATCGTCTTCTTGTTCTGAGAGTCGACCTGTACGAAGTTTCCATAAATCAACGCCTGCTTCTGCACAAATCAAACGATCGACGAGCTGTTCTTTTGACATTTCGAGACTGAAGAAGCCTACGGGGAGTTTTGTACGCAGCGCAACATTTCGGCACAAGTCGAGTGCAAAAGATGTTTTACCAACGGATGGACGTGCTGCGAGAACGACGAGATCGGATCGTTGAAGGCCTGCGAGCAAGTTATCAAGTCCGGTGAAGCCCGTTGGTACACCGCGCAACTTGCCTTTGTCTTTGTGGAGTTCATCAATGCGATCGAATGCTTCATCGAGAATATTCTTAAGTGGTGTAAAGCTTTGTTTGAGGAAGTTTCCTGAAACGTTAAAGAGGCGTTGTTCTGCTTGGTCGAGTACGAGGTCGACATCTTGTGTTTCGTCAAAACCCAGTTCGGTAATTTCTCCTGCAGCTTGAATAAGACGGCGAAGTGCAGCTTTTTTTGCAATCATTTCTGCGTAGTGTGCAATGTTTGCTGCAGTGGTAACGCAGTTGGAAAGCTCAACGAGCATGGTGCGTCCTCCGATTTGTTTGAGCACGGTTTTTTCTTCGAGACGATTTCCGAGTGTTAACAGATCGATAGGCTGGTGATTGCCGTATAAATCCTGCATTGTTTCAAAGATAATACGATGAGACTCTTTGTAGAAGTCCTCGGGCCGTACGTTGTCGCCAATCTTAAGAAATGCGTCTGGATCAAGAAGCACGCCGCCGAGCAGCGATTGTTCGGCTTGAATATTGTGGGGTGGAATACGGCCCTCCATATGGGGGGATACTACTCTGCCTGGGCTTGTGCGTGAAGTGGAAAAACTGGGGATAGTATAATGGCCCCATATGGAGGAGCGGGTTTCCCTTTGGCGTGGCATACGCCCTTTGGTTGGGACAGTAGTTGGCGTAGGCTTTTTTGGCCTTCCGTTCGTTTTTGCGCAAGCTGGCTACTGGGTCGCGTTTTTGGAGCTTATTGTCCTTGTTGCGGTCCAAATTCTCTTTTTGGGTATGTATGCAGATCTTGCACTTGCCAAAAAAGGTCACGCACGTTTTCTGCACATCATTGGTGATGCTTTCGGGCCTTTGGGAAAATTGCTTGTTGCGCTCAGTTTTTTTGGAACGTTGTGGGGCGCGATGATCGCGTATCTTATTGCTGGTGGAGAGTTTCTGTCGTATGTGACGAAGTCTTGGTTTTCGCTTTCGAGTTCAACGTTAAGTGTGGCGTTTGGGGTGTTTTGTATGTTGCTTTTGTTGGGAGGCCCGCTTGTAGT
>JBBTSN010000122.1:0-1869 GCA_038078775.1 Patescibacteria group bacterium
TTGGGAAGTTTGGGGTAGGGACGTCATCCCGGGCACCGACCCGGGATCCAGCGCTCATTCGAATAAGATGATGATGGGAACCGAGGGAGACAATATACAAAACATGTTCGGTGAAAAACCGCTCATGTACGAAGACATCCCTCACTGGGGCATGAATCTTCGGAGTCCAAATGAAATATTCACGGTATCGGAATATCAAGCCTACGCAGATCAAAAGATTTTAGAGATTACCAAACGAGGAAACCTTCCAATTCTCGTCGGAGGAACCGGGCTCTATGTTGCCGCAGTAGTTGATCGCCCTTCGTTTGCCGAGGTTCCACCAGACCCTGCGCTTCGCCTCGAACTCGCAACAAAAACAAACACAGAGCTTTTGGAAGAAATTGCAGAGCGAGATCCAGATACTGCCGAGCGTATTGATACAAAAAATCGTCGCAGGCTTGAGCGAGCGATTGAGATTCTTCGCGCAACCGGAAAGCGGTTGGCTGAGGTACAAACGCGAGGCGAGCCAATCTATAATGTGTGCATGGTCGGTATCGAAGTGCCTCGTGAAACGCTGTACAAGCGCATTGATGCACGCATTGATACCATGATTAGCGAAGGTTTGGTAGATGAGGTTCGCGCACTCAAAGAAAAGTATGGAGATACTGCGCCGGGCATGACGGGTATTGGGTATCGACAGATATGCGCTTTTTTAAGGGGCGAATGCACCTTGAGAGATGCTATAATTGTCCTTAAGCACGACACACATCAGTATGCAAAGCGTCAGCTCACCTGGTTCCAGCGAGACAAAAGAATCCATTGGGTAAAAAACACGCACGAAGCGCTCGAAATCACTAATTCTTGGATAAAATAATATGATCGAGAGAAGGCAGAGACAGAAAGAGACGACTCATGTTGAAAAGCCTCGAGAAACAGAAGGGCGGCAAGAACATACGGGAGCAGAGGGTGAAACACGGGAGGAGCAGGGACGAAAAGAGCGCACGCAAGAGCTTATTAGGCAATACCGTCGAGAGGATCGAGAAGCGCGTGAACGAAAGATTTGGGTAGACGCTTTGAGATACGCACAAAGTAAAGAAACAAAACCTTCGGAAGAGCCAGTATTGAAATCTTCTGAAGAAGGACCCCTTGAAATAGAGCCCGGTGAACTAGGGCTTGTTGAAGAACTGAAGCCGGTGATAAGCTCAGAAAATAAAAAAAGAAACAGATTAGAACCTATTGAAATAAAATCTAACGAACTAGAGCCTCTGGAAAGAGAGCATCAAGAGAATCTCAAAAGAATCAATCAAGAGTTGACGGCACTTTTGAAAGTACAGAGAGAGCAAAAAGAAGAGTTTTGGAGTTTTTTGCCAGGAAAGAGAAGGGTAGTTGCAAAGCTTGAGCAAGAAATAACTGAACTCAAAACACGCGCTCGCATAGAGCGCATGCACATTGCAGACATCACGAATGAGTACCACTCAGACGTGAAAGCAAAACGTACAAAAGAGGCATTCAAGCCGTTTTTTGATGCCATTAAAAAACCAGAGCGCCCTGCGCCGAGAAAAGAAGATGAAGATAAGGATGCCTCGGGAGATGTCGCTCACAATCTTTTATTTATTCGCGGTCTGTATAAAGAAAAAGCAAGTCTTCAAGCTGAGCGTGAAGGATGGGCTATGCTTATTCGTCCATTTCGTCGCCATGCTATTGATGCTCGCTTGGAAGAAGTGGCAGAAGAAATTGAAAAGCTTCAGGAAGAGGTGCGAAAAAGTACACGCGCAGCATAGGTAAGGTTTCGTCATCCCGGGCACCGACCCGGGATCCAACGTTTTCAGATTGCGCTGGATGCCGGTTTACCCCAACGGGCTTGCCCGAGGGGATCAAGTCCGGCATGAC
>JBBTSN010000123.1:0-1560 GCA_038078775.1 Patescibacteria group bacterium
AATCGGCATGCCGTTGATCGAGGCGCCTTTTCCTTTTTCCGCAAAAAATAATTCGTCGGAAAGCGGATTGTATACCGCCGACATGATAAGTTCTTTTCTATAAAAAAGCGCGACCATGCTACACCACATTGGAATTGCATTGGCAAAATTTCTGGTTCCGTCTATGGGGTCAATCATCCACAAATAGTCACTTCCCGGGTTAAGTATATCCTTTTGTTCCTCTGAATAAATGCCATGATCCGGGTATTTTTCTTGAATTTTTTTTATTAAAAAATCACTCACTTCCTGATCTGCCACCGTGACCAAATCACCGAGATGGCTCTTTGTTTTAAAGGTAACACCCTTCAAAAAATAGTCCTTTGCAATAGCTCCGCCCTGCTTGATTATATCTTTCAAAAAATCATTCATAGTACACCAATGGTAGCTAAAATAAGCTATTTTTGCAAGGGATAAATTCAAGTTTTCACAGCACCACTTCCTGAATAACTTCGTTCGGGGTGCGGTATCCCAGGCACTTCCGTGGTCGGTTGTTTAGTCGTTCCTCAATGGCATGAATGTCTTCCTCAGCTAGTTGCCGTAGATCAATGCTCCGTGGCAGGTACTGCCGGATGAGTTTGTTCATGTTTTCCACCCCTCCCTTTTGCCATGAAGCAAAAGGGTCGCAGAAGTATGTATCGACATCGTAGATACTCGTAAGGTCATAGTGACGTACATTCTCGGTGCCATTGTCGAACGTCATGGTTTTAAGTATATCTCGTGGCACTGACTCTGCGGTTTTCATGAGAGCGTTAAGTGTCTCTTCCGCTGACTTGTCCTTAAGTTTATGGATTCTGACGAACCGCGACTTCCGCTCTGCCTGCACCGAAATGCAGGTTTTTTGTTTTGAGAAGATCATACTGTCTGACTCCCAATCTCCATAGCGTCTTCGCTCGTCGATATACTCCGGTCGCGCATGAATGGATATTCGTCCCGGTATACGCAGCTGCCGGACCGTTCTTCCCCGGAGTCTGCGCCGCTTGGGTCTGCCCTGCCGGAGATGTTGGTACAGGTGTTCGTGTGGTTCTGCTTTGTGATAGATGTACTGATAGATACTTTCGTGACTGATGGTTGTGCCGTCGACTCCTGTCGGCGGCAGCTCCTGCAGGCGACCGGCGATCTCTTCCGGACTCCAGTCCTCGCGTAGCTTTGCTATGACATACTGCTTCAATGCCGGATGTTTATCGAGTTTACCACGATGTTTTGCGTGCTTTCGTTTTTCACATAGTCTCTCAGCAACATCTGCTCGGTACTTTTTCCGGCTTGTTCCATTCCGTCTGATCTCTCGGCTCAACAGGGTGTGGTCTCGCCGCATCAGCAGGCTGATCGCTCGCAGACTTTGTTTCGTACGCAGAAAGTATTCCAGCTTCTGTCGTTCAAAGAACGTGAACTCATTTGACATAGCAGCTCTAGTTATGGGCAAAGGCCTATTTTATCATGTGGGTGGTGCTGCTAGTTTAGAATGTAGGGTTTTATTTGGCTCTATTGACCTAAATTTTGACTTTTGCTACAATTCAGGTAAGA
>JBBTSN010000124.1:0-1618 GCA_038078775.1 Patescibacteria group bacterium
ATCCCGCTCTCTCCCGAGGGAGCATTTTCTTTAGAAGTTCCTTTGCAGATTGGGCCAAATATTATTCATATTGCTGCTCGTTCGCGTTATTCTGCTGACTTTATTGATGAGCGCGTGGTGGTGTATCAGCCGCTTGATGTGGATAACTAAGAGAATATTTCTGCAAAGGAAAGAAAAGTGCGGTAGACTTATGTTCGGTTTTTGTTCGGACTCCTTCTCCTCACAAAAGCTTTGTTCTTCAGGACGTTTGCAGACCGTCTCAGAACCTTTATTCGTACTCATTATTTTATGGCAAAAGCAATTGTTAACCCACGTTTGGCTGCAGCAGCTCAGGCAATGGAGCAAATTAAGGAACGGTTTGGCGAGGGAAGTATTATGCGTTTTGGAGAAGCAAAGTCTACCAATGTAGATTCTGTTACTACGGGTTGTCTTTCTATCGACTTAGCGCTTGGTGTTGGGGGAGTCCCTCGCGGTCGTGTTATTGAAATTTATGGCCCAGAATCTTCTGGTAAAACTACGCTTGCGCAACATATTGTTGCTGAAGTGCAAAAGAAAGGTGGAGTAGCGGCGTTTGTTGATGCTGAACATGCACTTGATCCGGATTATGCCCGTCGTATCGGGGTAAATGTTGAAGACCTTATTATTTCTCAGCCAGATACCGGTGAACAGGCGCTCGAAATCGTTGAAACTTTGGTTCGTTCCAATGCAATTGATGTGGTTGTTATTGACTCTGTTGCTGCACTTGTTCCTCGCGCAGAAATTGAAGGAGAAATGGGAGACCAGCACATGGGCTTGCAAGCACGTTTAATGAGCCAGGCGCTTCGTAAGCTCACGCCTATTGTTTCGAAATCGGGAACTATCGTCATTTTCATCAATCAGATCCGTATGAAAATCGGAGTTATGTTTGGAAATCCTGAAACCACTCCTGGAGGAAATGCGCTTAAGTTTTATGCCTCTGTTCGTGTAGAAATTCGTCGCAGCGCACAAATTAAGCAGGGAGAAAAAATTATTGGAAATCGAGTGAAGGTAAAGATTGTGAAGAATAAAGTCGCGCCTCCATTCCGTACGGCTGAGTTCGACATTATGTATAACGAGGGCATTTCTCTTACTGGAGATGCGCTTGATTTGGGAGTTGCGCTTGGTGCTATTGAGAAACGTGGGAATTCCTATGCGTTTGGTGAGGAAAAGCTTGGCGTAGGTCGCGAAACCGCAAAAACATATTTGCGGGAACATACCGAGTCTTTTGCGAAGGTATCTGACGCGGTTCGTGCTGCCGCAAAGCAGGCTGAGGCGGATGGACTTCCTCCTGTGAAAAAAGCTGTTGAAGACCCTGCAGAGGCTTCTGCTGATGCGGTGACCAGTTAGCTTGTCACCGCCCTCTTTCCGGGGTATCCTCATTTTGTTAGAGCATCACCCGTCAATATTGCGGGGTAAGACCAAACGTTGTCAGGTTCCTGTCTGGAGAACACTCCACGCACAAGAACATGACCTTTCTCTTCGTGTTTGAGTTCTTGTCCTGCATGTTTGGCGGGTGATTGAGGAATGGCCCTGTTTTGTCTCTTTTTGGCGTGCTCCTTGTTTGTACCGACGGCTTACCATTAAGTAAGCCTTGACGGTT
>JBBTSN010000125.1:0-6474 GCA_038078775.1 Patescibacteria group bacterium
CACAAAAAACAATAGTCTTTTCATTCTGATCAATTTCATCAAGAACAACACGGACGCGCTTAGCCTCACGTTCCTTGATCTCAATCGTCTTATTGAAATCAGCCTCTTGATAAATTCTCCCTTCCTCAACTTCGCCCTCGACAAGCTCATCGTCCGACGTATACACGTAGTCATCCATGGTTGTTTTAACCCGTTTAATTTTAAACGGTGTTAAAAACCCGTCATTAATGCCCTCCTTTAGTGAATAGGAGTAAAGTGGGTCACCAAAATATCTGTACGTATCAGAGTTATCCTTACGTTTTGGCGTTGCGGTGAGGCCCAGTTGAACCGCCGGAGCAAAGTATTCCAAAATCCCACGCCAACTCGACTCATCGCTTGCTCCGCCACGATGGCACTCATCTACAATGATAAAGTCAAAAAAATCCGGGGGATATGCTCCATAATGCGGCGTATTATTCGGACCGCTCATGAAAGTCTGAAAAATGGTGAAGAAAACGCTGCCGTTGGTGGGCACGCTTCCCCTCTTCCGAATGTCTGAAGGGTTAATACGCACAAGCGCATCTTCAGGGAACGCAGAAAAAGCATTAAAGGCCTGGTCCGCTAAAATGTTTCGGTCGGCAAGAAATAAAATTCTGGGCTGCCGTTGACCGTCACGCTGTAAGTTCCAACGTGACTGAAAGAGTTTCCAAGCAATTTGAAAAGCAACTGCGGTCTTACCCGTACCCGTAGCCATGGTCAGCAGCATTCTTTTCTTCTGCTCGGCAATAGCATCCAGAACCCGATTCACAGCTATCTCTTGATAGTATCTATTTCCAAAATTCCCTTCTGGCATCACGTCTGCAAATCGCTCTTTCCAGACGTTGTGGTAGCTATACGTCAAATCCCAAAGCTCATCAGGCGTGGGGAAAGCTTCCACCGCTTCTTCACGCCCGGCCTTCATAGAAATCTGATAGATCTCTTTGCCGTTCGTAGAAAAAGTGTAATCAATGCTTAATTTTCCCGCATAAGCCTTAGCCTGGCCAACACCTTCACCCACAGGTTCCGCGGCACGTTTGGCCTCGATAACCGCTAGTTTGTGGTTTTTGTACACCAAAATATAATCAGCAATCTCAGGTTTTGCGCGCATTCCACCAACCTGAATCTTGCCGTCGGTAATCCGAAACTCACGAAGGATTTTTGACCCCTCGACCTCTCCCCAACCACTAGCTTTTAACTTGGGGTCAATGAGTTCTGCGCGTGTTTCGGATTCGTTCATACAATGCCACTAATGTATACGAAATAGCCCACTTTGTATACGTCTTGAACTTTAATAATCATAGAATACTTCCGTATTCGCTGTAGTTATCCCTAACAAGCTGTTTCCACTCGGCAGTTTCATTTTTCCCACTTAAATCGGTCTTTTGGTATACCAACAGGATGTGCACCGTAGTGGTATCAGTATGCACTGCCACTATACAGCGATTTCCTGAGGATTTTCTGGACTCTTGCGTACCAGTAATACGAAACTCTGTTTTGAATATTCGAACATTTCCAGAACCGCAAATATAGTCCGCTACCGGTGTTTCAAGCAAAACATCGATGCGTTTAAATTGTTCGGTTATAGCACGCAAAGTAACGTCCCAAGCGCCCTTGTACTTCTTTTCAAAGCTTTTAATGTAATGTCGTCGAGCAAAATCCTCGATAACAACTGAATAACTAATAAACATGCTCGGGGTCTTCCTGTGTTATCAGCTCGTACGGAATAATCTCATCTGGGGTGCAGAGTGTATAAGGTAATTGAGCGTGCGTGAAGCTAACGATTTCTTTGGTTTTTTTACCGTGCCATTTTTTTGCTATCTTTACAATTAACCCGCTCTCTTCTTTATTTAGAGTTATCAATCTCCGTCGAGCAGAGCCTCTATTTTCAGAAATAAGTATCGCATCACCCTTTCGTTCAACATCAATCAGACCCTCTTCTTCAAGCTCATCAAGGGCACGGAAATAGCTGTCCGGAACCGGTCCGAACTGTATCCTCCGGTAACGCATACCACTCATGCTTTATAGCTGGTCATAGAACCAAGCAAAATCAGCAAGGTAAAGAAGCTTAGCAAGTTTGGTCTTGGGGACTTTCCCATCCTCTTCTCCGGAAGTTCGAAGAAATGCTAAAATCATTTCTTTATATTTGGCATAATCAGCAACAATTCCGCTCTCCATCTCCTCCAAACTCACACCAAAAGTATCAGCAAGCTTTTGAGCCTCTGATAAAGTTAAATCGCGTTTTCCTTGCTCGACAGCGATATATGAGGCTCGAGAAATGTTCAGTTTATTCGCTAGCTCGAGTTGAGAAATTCCTTTTTTTACTCTCAGTTCTTTTATTAACCCTCGATATTCGTTGGTCATAATTATAGAATACACTTAATGTGTCAATATTGTCAACATGCTGTGTATGAAATATTTGACATCATCCATGACAGGTATACACTAAATTTGTCAAAAAAATACCTCTTATTTACTTATAGTGTATACGATATGGTGAAACAAAGAAAAACAAGCCACAAGGTCGCCAAGATCGCGAGCAGACTCCTGAAGAGCAAGCGTACAGCAGCAAGAACAAAGAAAGTTGCCGGTAGCGCGCTCTCACAACGAGCGCCGAAGCGTAAACGATAATTAACAAGCTAAAAACAGAGAGTCTCCTTCTCTGTTTTTATAACTCCCCCGCAAACGCTTTCCTCAGCACCGACTTTTTCAGCTCCTCCAACGCCGCTAGTTTTTTGCGGTAGATTTCCTCAAGTTTTTTGGTTTGTTCTGAGAGTGCATTCAACCGCTCTACGATTACACGCTGTTCAGCAATCTCAGGAACGGGGATTTGGTAACTCAAAAGCTTCTTACCATTGATATTAGCCTGATTTACGCTACCGATAAGAACCGTTTTTCCATACTCCTTCGCCAAGTAACTATTAAGGAAATAGTTCAAATAGTCCGCATCCAACAGGTCTATTTTTCTGTGAATTCTTATAAGGTATCCCGCAAAGATAGCCGGCCTCTCGCCTTTATAAATAGCCGTCTTTCCAACTAATTCAGGACTATTTGTACGATTAAATAAAACGTCATCGTGTTTTAGCGTGTACTTCTCGATCTCCTCCTCATTATCAGAATAAACAAGGCTATCCCAGACAAATTTCCCATCTTGAATATTACCCATTCTCAAAACCGGCACCTTCCCTTCCTTCTTAGACTTCGCCGATGAACCATACTCAACTCTCTCACAAACTTCCCCTAAGTTTTTCTTTTCGTACTTTGGAGATTCAAAAACGCTTCGCGAATGAGATTCGAAAAGCTCTCGAGAATTTTTGAGATTCTTTTCTGTATTCTCTTTAGCTTTCGAGATGGCGGCGAAGGTTTCGTCGAGAAGGGCGACGAGGCGACGCTGCTCAGAAAGTTTAGGGAGAGGAATCTCCAAATTATCGAATTCTTCTTTATTCAAATGCGGAATTGCAGAACCTGTCCTGGATTTTGTAAAATCTTCTCGATAAGAAGACAAAAACTGCAATAGGAACCTTGAGTCTACAAGATCTTTGGGACAACTAACGATACCCATCGTGGAGGCTAGTACGCCAGTAAGACCTGTAAACATTTCTCCAGAATTTGATCCGTCCATGATAATCACAATATCATCGCTCTTCACGCTAATAGACGGAGACGAATTATCAGCCGCGAATTTCGGCTCTTCCGTTCCACGAACTACCCTAGCGGTCAAATATGGCCTACCCCCTCTCGATACGAATGTCTGAGGCTTTTTACCTTTTATCAACCTGCAAACATTACCGAGTTTTTTTGTTTGCCAGGAAGTCATACTTGGTACCACCTTCTTTCGGAGAGAGTTTTGAGCTTAGCTATAGCTGGAGTGTTATAGATCAGCTCCATCGAGATGGATACCTCTTCAAGAATCATGTTAGCACCGGGTGTAAACGGAAACGACTGGACAGGAATCGGTTGAGAAGGGTTCACCACCAAAGGTATGGAGGGCATTTGAATTGGGGATATTGTGGGGTGTTGAATAAGTTTATCGTTGCCAATCTTTTTCACGACATAATCGATATATTCGACCTGAGAATAAAAAACGCTTATTAAATCTGTCTCGGATTGTTCAAAGTTTTTAATGAAAAGATGAATATTATCATTCCAACTATTTGTTGGCAAAAGTATAAACGCAAGCTTGTATTGCTTATGCAAACGATACTCCTTAATTTTATTCTCAGCATAACGAATCTCTTGTAAAATCAGTTTAGCCACATCTCGCTTACGGCCGTTCTTCTCCTTATAATAAATAAAAAGTGTGATGCCCCCAACGATTAGGGTGACAATCGCTAGTAATAGGTTTGCGCTGAAGACGTCTGACATATTATTTCCAACCTTGATGAGTAATTCTCCAGTTTATCTGATTACGCGTTACCGGGGTCCCAGACGGGACTGCATCAAGCACCTGTACTCTCTGTAGCTCGATAGTAGTAAAGAAAGTTGACACTAATTTCTCAGACTGAATGAGAGCCACAGGGAATGCAACATTCTTAAGGGCGATCGCACCTAATTCTTCTTCTGGATTGAAAGGTTTCCCGAAACTCATATAATTGTTTAGATCGTCATAAGCTTCCCGCATCCAAGATTCAATCCCTACAACAGGATCAATGATTGTTCTAATGCCTAGATCGTTTTTAGCTTCTTTTCTTCCAATGAAATAATAATGACTATGTAGTCTCTCTGCGAGGACCATAACAACACGATCGATATCGTCTTGAGACATCTTCTGTCTATGCGAAGACATTAACTTATTCGCCAATAATCTGACGAGATTGAAAGATCTGTAAACGTTGCCGATCGCAAGAGGATGTACGGAAGGATTAGAATCAACGAGCTTATTGAAAACCTTCACTATTTCCTCTTCTCTCTTTATCCCCATTTTCTTACTAATTAAATCGAGGTAAGAAAACACATCCTCAACAGAAATAGGAAGCTTGGCCTGTGGATTTTGTGGGTCAACGGGATTGTATTGATTACTTACAGTTGGATCTATCGGAGATATCTCCGAAAGTTCGTCCATTAAGATTTCATCTGCACCAAGAGCGATCATGGTTGCGGCACTATGCGCCTTATGTAGAACAATTACGCCAATTGACTCTGCATATTCTCTCATCATGGTAATCAGCCTCCAGGGAACCAGGGTGTCACCGCCCGTACTAAAAATAGCCAAATCTATCTTTTGCACCTTACCAATACCTTCTAAATGTCTCCTAAAAATGGGTAGAATATCGAGTCCGATTTGCGCACTTAACGGAAAAGGTCTGTCACCAGTGACATAGACGATCAGCTTCGACTGGCGGTTTTGCTCAAGTTTTTTTATTAGATCAGAATCCATAATGCTAGAATATTTTACCCATCTCGGAAAGAACCACGTCACTCTCCTTATCTAACCTCTGAATCTCCCCCAAAATCTCCTTTGGTTCTCTCAACTTTACTTCTCCAGCCTTACTCGGATTTTTCACTGACAAATCGAAAGTTATTTGATAGACCGCTGTAAGATCAACTGTCCAAGAATTTGGTGAATCAACTTTGAAGGTCTGTAGATCAAGAAACGCCAATAAATCTTTTTCGTTCAAAGGATTTGTTTTACCAAGGTTGCGATCAAGATTTAGCTGATAGTACCAAATCTTTTTTGTTGGTGAACCCTTCGTAAAGAACAGCACGATCGTTTTTACACCTGCGCCCGTGAAGGCACCACCGGGGAGATCAAGGACGGTATGGAGATCACAAGTCTCAAGTAATAGTTTACGGAGCGAAATCGAGGCGTTATCGGTATTTGAAAGAAAGGTGTTTTTAATAACGATACCCGCGCGACCACCAGCTTTAAGACTTTTAATAAAGTGCTGCAAGAAAAGTAATTCAGTCGCACTTGTTTTGATGGGAAAGTTTTGTTGGACCTCTGCGCGTTCGCTGCCACCAAAAGGTGGATTCGCCAAAATGACATCGTAACGGTCTTTCTCTTGAATGTCGGATAGATTCTCAGCAAGAGTATTCGTGTGCTGAATATTTGGCGCCTCGATCCCGTGCAGGATCATGTTCATGATGCCAATAATGTAGGCCAGGGATTTCTTCTCTTTACCGTAAAAAGTCTTTTTCTGAAGTTTCTCCCAATCCTCAGGCAGAAGTTTGTCTTTGTCGGCGGCCATGTACTCAAAGGCTTCGACCAAAAAGCCCGCTGAACCTACAGCACCGTCATACACCCTCTCCCCAATCTGGGGAGCAACAACCTTAACGATGGTCTTAATCAACGGACGCGGCGTATAGTATTCCCCGCCGTTGCGACCCGCATTCCCCATGTTTTTGATCTTGCCTTCGTAAAGATAAGACAGCTCGTGCTTCTCTTGCTGGGAGCGGAAACGCATCGTGTCGACTATGTTCAAAATTTCGCGAAGGTTGTAACCGCTTTGAATTTTGTTT
>JBBTSN010000126.1:0-9779 GCA_038078775.1 Patescibacteria group bacterium
CAACGCTTTGTGGAAATATAATTCGTGATTCATATCGTTTTCATAACGAGTCACGAGACGCCATGAATGGCGTCTCTACAATCAAAAACACCACTCACTTCAAACTCACAACTCCCAACTTCAAACCTTACCTTCTCGCCGAATCTCCCTCAACGTAATCCTCAATCTTCACCGACAACAACTGACTCATGCCGTCGCCTCCCATCGTCACACCATACAACGCATCCGCCTTCTCCATCGTTGCGCGGTTATGCGTAATCACCAAAAACTGCGTCTTGTGTCGCAACTCAGCAAGAATATTTGCAAAGCGCACCGTATTCGCCTCATCAAGTGCTGCATCCACCTCATCAAGCACCACAAACGGCGATGGATTGGTCGCCATCACCGCACACAACAATGC
The DNA here is from genome assembly GCA_038078775.1 of Patescibacteria group bacterium. Taxonomy (GTDB): domain Bacteria; phylum Patescibacteriota; class Patescibacteriia; order UBA9934; family UBA9934; genus JAGORL01. The sequence continues at coordinate 401 of JBBTSN010000126.1, forward strand.
AATCGCTGTTAACGCACGCTCACCTCCGGACAACAGCTGCAAACCCTTCTGCGTCTTTCCGGGAGGCGCTGCAAAAATCTCCACGCCAGACCACGCCGCATCGGGGACATTAAGGACGGAAGATGTTCCGCCCCTACGATCATCTGTCCCATCCGTCTCACTATCCGTCCCATCCGTTCCCCCATCCGTCTTTATCTGTTTCTTCACCCGCTCCAACGAACACGTTCCTCCTCCAAATAACACCGAAAAATATTTCTTAAACTCACTATTCATCGTTGCAAAAGCAATTTCTGCGGTTTCTTGAATTTCCGTATCAAGCGCAGAAACAATTTCGCGTGTTGAAGAAATTGCATGACGCAAATCAGCCACCTGCGTCGTAAGAAACGTAAAACGCTCAGAAACTTCTGTATGTTCACGAATAACGTCAGGATCAATACTTCCAATAACTTCAAGCTGATGACGAAGGCGACGCACGTCTTCATGCGCGCGAGAAACATCTTGCGCACGAACTTCAGGAGCTTCCTGCTGAATACGTGTAATCAAATCTTGAGAAAGTGCGTCGTGCATTTCACGCATCAATCCCTCTGCCTGCGCGTCAAAACGCGTTCGCGCAATTTCTTGCGCATGCAAATCTTGCTCAGCACGCATTAATTCCACATGCGCCTCTCGAGCACTTCTCTGTAAAGCAAATACTTCTTGATTCGGCGAAGTCGATTGTCCTTGTGCAATCGCGAGCTGCTCTTCGGCAACTTTTACACGCTCTTCAGCCTTTTGAATCTCAACCTCAGAACCCTGCACTTTTTCTACAAGTACAACATCCGGTTCCCAAGCCTCAGGCGCAGGCTTCACCAAACGCTTATGCAGAGATCCCACACGCGTACGAATGTCATGCGTCTTTGCAACAAGCGACGAAAGTGCATCAAGCGACGTCACCTGTTCAAGCTCATTCACCAAAAGATCGTGCGCATCTTTTACCGCAGTCACCTCAGCAACAATGTCATGAAGCGGCAACGGCGCCCAGGAAGATTGCGCGCGTACACGCGCAAGAGCAATCTCCTGTTCTGCAAGCGTCTGCGCCTTGCGTGCCGCGTGTAAATCATCAAGCGCACGCTTATACGCATTCTGCGCCTCAGAACGCTTTGCATGGTGCACTGACTGCGTCTCCTTATGACTCTGTTCAAGACTAAGGAGCTGCGCGTCAATCGTAGCGCCTTTCTTTTTTGCTTCGCTCACAACGCTCACCACACGCACATAATCCGCTTCGCCTCGCGCACGCTCGTCAACCACATTCCACCAAAGCGTTCCATAATACTGCGTTGCAGCCTTAGTAAATTGCTCCTCAATAAGCGCGCGCTCATCAAGCTTCTTTACCTGTCTTCGCAACAACGCCAACCGCGGCTCAAGCTCTCCAAGCAACATTTCTACTTCAGCTAAATTCTGCGATGCCCTATCAAGCTTAAGCACCGCCTGATGACGCTTCATCTGAAAACCACGCACACCGGTTGCGTCATCAAAAAACTGTTTACGATCTTCAGGCGACGCAACGATAATTTGATCAATCATTCCTTGCCCAATAACCGCATATGATCGCTGACCAACTCCCGCCTCCGCAAGAAAAAGCTGGATATCTTGTAAACGAGTCTCTTCGCCGTTTAACAAATACGCGCTCTCCCCATCTCGATAAAGTCGTCGTGCAATCGTCATCTCAGCCGCATTCCCCGGCAAAGCGCCATCGGTATTTTCAAACGTTAGCGTTACCTCAGCAAACCCCGAACGCGCCTTGCCAAACGATCCAGAAAAAATAATATCTTGCGCTTCTTTTCCGCGAAGATGTTTAAGAGACTGCTCACCCAAGCACCACCGAATCGCATCTGCAAGGTTTGATTTTCCGGAACCATTTGGTCCAACAATAACCGTCAGCGGCTTATGGTCCGCGGTGGGTTTTGGAAAATGCAATGTCGTTTTCCCAGCAAACGTCTTAAAACCTTGAATGTCGATGCGAGAAAGGTACATAACAAAAGAGGAATAAAGATGAAAGACGACAGATAAAAGACCTCCAACATCTGCCGTCTGCAGTCTGCCATCTTTCATCCACTATTTCCCCCAGTATTCCTTGTTTCTCACAACTTGACGAGTCCTCTTCGGGATAGTACGTTTCTTGCCTTCCCTATGAGCCATTCAGTCTACGCACGCATTGCGGAATTACTTTCAAACGCCCAGCATATTTTGCTGTTAACCGATGAACGTATTGATGGCGATACCCTCGGTTCAACGCTCGGTCTTTTCCACGTTTTAGTAAAAGCGAACAAAAATATTTCCGTATTTTCTCCAAAGCCACTTCCACCCATGTTCACGTTCATTCCGGGCGTTGAACATATAGGCCGCGATCAAAACATTTTTACCGACACAACCGTTGATCTCATCATCGTGTGCGATAACTCTGATGGCGTCTATCTTCCCGCACTCCTTAAAACAATGCCCTACAAAGTTCCGGTCGTGTGTATCGATCACCACGCAACAAACCCTCACTACGGCGACATCAACCTCATCGAGCCACACGCGCCTTCTACCGCCGACGTTGCCTACCGTCTCGTGCGAACGCTCAATCTTCCCATTTCTCAATCTGCCGCACAATGTTTTTTAACCGGCATGTGCACCGATACCATTCTTTTCTCAACTCAACACACCAACGACACCGTCATGCGCCTTGCCGGTGAGCTCATCGCCCGTGGTGCCCGTCTCAAACCTATCGTACAAAACACCATGATGAACAAATCCATGGCATCCATGAAACTTTGGGGCCTCGCACTCTCCCGCCTTTCTCACGATCCGGAATTAGATGCCACGGTTACCGGCATCACCGAAAAAGACATACAAGAAACCGGCGCAACCGAAGACGACATCAAATCACTTTCCGAGTACCTCAACGAAGTGCTCGATTCTTCCCATGAAACCGTTGCCGTATACTACGAAAAACCCGATGGCTCGCTCAAAGGAAGTCTACGAAGTCGTACCCGTGACGTCGCCACGCTTGCCACACAAAAGTTTGGAGGAGGAGGCCATAAACTTGCCGCGGGATTCAAAATCCTCAACGCCCGTTTTCAAGAAGTAAAATCCGGTATGTGGAAGCCAATTTCTACAGCTAAAGCTAGCGAAAAATCAACCTTGCCCACACCGTCACTTCCCGAATAAAAAAAGACGGCTATACTCACTTTATCCGCACGTATCTTCTCGACTTAGGCGGACATCCCCGATGCAGTCACAACCGAGTCGGCGTATCCCCAAAAGAGGCCGACGTCCACAAATAATCAATCCCTCGACACGTGATGTAGAGACGGCCCGCCGGGCCGTCTCCCCAGCACAACGAGGGATTGTTTTTTTACCTAAAATGTGCTATAATACCCTGTTCTGAGAACTCGAAAATCCCTCAAGAAAACGCTTAAATGCGTGGAGAATGCTGCATGAATACGGCACTTTGGAGTCAGTTGATTGGGTCGCTTCTTTTCCCGCTCGTGGCATTATTTATGCTCGAGCTCGGATTCGGGATGTTGCCCCTCGCAGGATCCCACTTGGCGAAGTTACCCCGATGGTTTCGTCAAAAATATGTCTTCATTCTTTTTTGGCCCTTCAAGTTTTTCTTGAAGTTAGCCGAAAAGTACGGGGGCAAAATTTTGACGGCAGCCTGGCGGGGTCTCATCATCGCACTCAAGCGGCTGTTCGCAGCTGCTTGGCGCGGGGTGAAGATCGTCGCAGGTCGCACCCGGTCTCGCATTCGCGGGACCCCGTAGCCCCGACAGTCGCGTCACAACGCGGCTGCCGGGGTTCCCCTTTTTATAGACATCTTTCCGTTGCAAAACATTTTTCTCTCGTGTATTATTCACTTCGTTCCTAGAGTGTATCAATAGAAGTGTTACACAGAATGAAAGATATTTAGACAAGTTTCGGCGCGCGACGCAGTTTGGACCGTCAAGGCTTACTTAATGGTAAGCCGTCGGTACAAACAAGGAGCAAGTCGAAAATTGGCAAATATATTTCATTCTGTATTAAGCGGGTATCGTATAGCGGTTATTATCTCAGTTTTCCAAACTGATGATGAGGGTTCGACTCCCTCTACCCGCTCCATCCCCCTTCGCTCGATATATCGAGCTACGGAGGGATTGATACAAACAAAGAATCGACTCTTCCCGAGTCGATTCTTTGTTTGTATCTCCAACTGCTTTCTAAAGAATCAACTTCCCTGCCCCTGTCCACGCAATCGCAAGCGCATCGGCCGCATCATCAGGCTCGGGAACAGATTTCAAATGCAAAACACGAGTAATCATCTGCTGCATTTCTGGCTTTTTAGCCTTTCCATATCCCGTAAGGGCTATTTTTATTTCAACCGGCTTTACCTCAATAACCGGTATGCCCTGTTCTGCGGCAAGATACAACAACACTCCACGAACTTCAGCAACACGAAGTGCAGTTGTACTACTTTTTCCAAAAAATAAAGATTCAATAGCCAATTCTTTAGGCTGATACTTTTCCAAAAGCACTCGAACGTCTCGAACAATCTCCAAAAGCCGCATCGACGGATCTGCACCAGCTGGCGTTGTAAGCACCCCACACCCCACATACACCGGATTCCCTTTCACAATATCAAGAACCCCAAAACCAAGGCGCCCATAACCCGGATCAAATCCAATAACTCGACGCATCTTTTCCATGTCCACATACTATCAAACTTCCCAAATGGGGATACCTTTTTGACATTTCTCTTTTTTTTCGCTAGGGTTCGTAGTTATGAAAAACCAACTTCGTCCAATCTATTCCACCAGCGTCTGCAGTTTTGCAGACCAAGTTTGGAATTCTCGGGCAAAACGATGTTGGTAATGTATTAAAAAAACCATTGCACGTCGAAACGGCCCGGGAATCCTTCCTGGGCCGTTTCATTTCTCTGGAGCTGACGTGAAAAAGTCCCTCACCGTTTCGCAGACCTACTTTCTGTTCATGTTCTTCTTCGACTTCGGGCTGTCGTGGTGTTCCACCACCCTCGTTCCGGGCCTCCAAAAACTCGGCATCACCATGGCGCAAATCGGCCTCATGGAATCGATCTTCTGGGGGTTCGTGCTCGTGAGCGAAATCCCTTCCGGCCTCTACGCAGACCGCTTCTCCCGCGTTCGTGCACTCTTCGTCTCAAGCGTGGTGCTGTGCGTGGGCGGCGTGCTCTACATGACCGCAACGGGGTTCGTCCATGCGGTCATTGCCGAGCTCACCCTCGGCGTCGGCATGTCGATCGGCGGAAACTCGCTCCGGTCGTGGGTCATGAGCGCCATCGCGCACGAGCAGAACGACCAACCGGCCGATGAACTCCGGCTCACCAAACTCTTCGGTACCTCACAGGTGCTGAGGAGTGCGGTCGCACTTTGCGCAGGAGCACTCGGAGCATGCGTTCCGAGCCCCACGCAAGTGTCCATCTGGCTCCCGCTCATCATCGGCAACCTGCTCAATCTCGGGCTCGTCGTGACCGTCATGCGCCACTACCACGAAGCCCCTCGCGTGCATCTCTCCCACAAAGAGACGCTCAAAAAAGGCTTCGCACACTTCGTAAACAACAAAGCCCTCATCTGGATCATGGTGAGCGCGAGCATCTTCGGCATGCTCGTTCCCTACTACAACTACTGGACGCTCTACTTCAGGGCGGCCGTGGGCGAAGGGAATATGTCGTTCGTGTGGATCTGGTCGTTTCTCCCGGTAATGGCAGGAGGATGGATGGTGCGACGGTTTGGGCACGGAACGATGAGCGAAAAGGGAGCAATCATTGCAACGCTCGTGCTTCCAGCGCTGAGCGTCGCCGTGCTCGCGCAAACCGACTGTGTGCCAACACAAATCGGCGTGCTCGCCCTGCTCCAGCTTGGGCGTGGCATGTTCCAACCGCTCTCCGAGATCTTCATCGCAAGACGAGTAGAAGACAGCGTACGCACCACCACGCTCGCCATCATCTCAACGCTGAGCAAGGTGGTCTGCGTGCTCTTCCCTGCGCTCGTATACCAACTCACCTCCGACATGCCTGACGGTGTGCCACTCATCCGCATGATCTGGACCGCCACCAGCTCGTGCATGATCGTGAGTCTCTGCATGTTGTGGCTTCTTCGTCCGCGTTCCTCGTAAACTAAAATCCCCGACGTTTTGACATGACGTAGGGAACGGTTTTAAACCGTTCCCTACAGTCGCAATCAAAACGTTCGGGGATTTTTTCTTACTCTTCCAATTTCACAACATCCTCACCAATCACTGCGCCCATCTGTGGGCCACTCTCAGCAATTTCTTGCGAAAGCGTATCTTGTGCAACGAGACCTATCTTATCTGTACGATCGTCAAGTGCAATTTCATTGCCTGCAAATCCGGTACCGGTAGGAATAAGGCGACCAATAATCACGTTCTCCTTAAGACCCGCCAAACCGTCAATCTTTCCAGTCACTGCAGCGTTAATAAGCACGCGTGCGGTTTCTTGGAAGGAAGAAGACGAGAGCCAAGATTCAGTAGAAAGTGAAACCTTCGTCACACCAAGAAGCAATGATTCACACTCAGGAAGTTTTCCACCTCCCGTCGTCGTGCGATCAAATTCATCAAGATACGTTGCCTTTTCAATCACTTCACCTGGCAAAAGCTCAGAGTCACCGATGTCGGTAACGCGTACACGGCTGAACATCTGGCGAATAATCACCTCAATGTGCTTGTTGTTGAGCTTCTGACCTTGTGAGGAGTAAATGAACTGCATTTCCTTTGAAAGGTACATCTGCACCGCATACTGTCCCTTCGCTTTAAAGAGCGCCTGAAGATCCAAGTGACCATCGGTAAGCGCGTCCCCCGCCTGGATTTCATCACCATCCTTTACGTACAATGAGTAGCCATGAGGAATAATGTATTCACGCACTTTTTCAGCATCATGAACAACAGTTACCACGCCGCGACTCGTTTTTGCAGTACCTGCAACTTCAGAAATAATTTTTTCTCCAGAAGTCTTTTCTGCAAGTGCATCTCCTACGCGCACCTTGTCACCATCAGCAACAAGCGCCTTTCCTCCGCGACCAATAACATAGTTCTTTTCGTCCGTCGCAGAATGACGAACACGAACAATCTTTTGACCAGGAGTAGTGTCAATAATTTGCTTTCCTGTTCCCACCTGTACAACCGTACGTGCAGACTTTTCAATTTCTACAATACCGGAAACTTCAGTCATCACCGCCTTACGCTTTGGCAAACGTGCTTCGAAAAGTTCTTCAACACGAGGAAGACCCTGCGTAATGTCTTTACCTGCAACACCTCCCGTGTGGAAAGTACGCATGGTGAGCTGAGTACCCGGTTCACCAATGGACTGCGCAGCAATAATACCCACCGCAGTTCCCATCTTTACCAGCTTGTTGTGCGCGAGGTCATATCCATAACACTTCTGACACACACCGCGACGAATACGACACGTCATAACCGAACGAACGTGCGCATCATCAATGTCCTTACCAGTCTTTTTCACCGCACGAATATGCTCTTCGGTAATAAGTTCATCTTTCATGATCACCGGCTTTTTTTCACCAGGCAAGAAGATGTCACTCATTGCGTAACGACCAAGAATACGAATAGAAAGTGCCTCACCAATCTCTTCAGATTCCTTATGCGTAATGTGCACACCAAGATCGTCTCCACAATCCTCTTCACGGACAACAACATCTTGTGCAACATCCACCAAACGACGCGTAAGATAACCTGCGTTTGCAGTCTTAAGTGCAGTATCGGTAAGACCTTTACGTACACCGTGGGAAGAAATAAAGAACTCAAGCACCGAAACACCATCTTTAAACGAAGACTTCACCGGAAGCTCGATAATATCTCCAGAAGGCGAGCTCTTCAAACCAATCATACCAATGGTCTGCGTAAGCTGTGCCATGGAACCACGAGCACCAGATTCAATCATGGTGTATGCGGAACTACGATGAGGAAGGATGTTCTTTGCAAGCTCAGAAATGCGGTCCTTAATTTCAGTCCACACCTTAATAACCTGTGCATGACGCTCACTCTGCGTAAGCAAACCTTGTGCGTAGTAATCTTCGATTTCAAGAATGCGACGGTCACCTTCATCAATAATTTCAACTTTTCCAGGAACCTCAGGAAGACCGGACATGCTCCAGGAGTAACCCATTTTCGTTGCGTATGCGAAACCAAGATCCTTCAAATCGTCGAGAATGTCAGCGGTATATTCTTGTCCGTAGTACTCAAGAACATCACGAATAATATTTGCGATTTCTTTCTTGCCAATAATCTTGTTCTGGAAACCAATTTTTTCTGGGAACTTTTGGTTCACAATAATACGACCAGCGGTAGTAATCACACGCTCACCATTCATTACCACACGAATCCACTCTTGGTACGTAATAGCCTTTTGCGAAAGCGCGTAAAGAGCATCAGTTGCATTCGCAAATGACCGCATGGTCTTCTCATCTGGTTCAGTAAACGTCATCGTCAAATAAAACGCCGCCCATGCGATATCTTTACCCGCAGTTGCAACAGGTCCACCAAACGAAGGCTTCAGCAAGTTACGAATAGAGAGCATGATGTTCTCAGCTTCCCAACGAGCCTCTGCCGTAAGCGGAACGTGTACCGCCATTTGGTCTCCATCGAAGTCAGCGTTATACGCTTCACACACAAGAGGATGGATTTGAAGCGCCTTTCCTTCAATGAGTTTCGGACGGAATGCCTGAATACCCAAACGGTGAAGGGTTGGAGCACGGTTAAGAAGAACGTAGCTATCACGCGTAACTTCTTCAAGAATATCCCAAACTTCGGGACGATCGCTTTCAATAAAACGGTTCGCAGAGCGAATGTTATGTACGTATTCACGAGCAATAAGCTTGGAGATAACAAACGGACGGAAAAGCTCAAGAGCCATTTTCTTTGGAATACCACACTCGGAAAGCTTGAGGTGTGGACCGACCACAATAACGGAACGTCCGGAGTAATCAATACGCTTACCAAGCAAGTTCTGACGGAAACGACCCTGCTTACCCTTCAAAAAGTCTGCAAGAGACTTCAACTGACGCTTCTTACCCGTTGCCGCAAGAACCGTTTTTGATTGACGTGCGGAGTTATCGATAAGCGAATCAACCGCTTCTTGTAACATGCGCTTTTCGTTACGCGTAATAACTTCAGGAGCATTAAGGGCAAACAAACGACGCAAGCGATTGTTACGGTTGATAACACGACGGTACAAGTCGTTAAGGTCAGACGTTGCAAAACGTCCACCATCAAGCGGTACCATAGGGCGAAGATCTGGCGGGATAACCGGAAGAACGCGCAAAATCATCCAACCTGGCTCAACACCGTTCTTTTGGAGTGCTCGAAAAAG
>JBBTSN010000127.1:0-3183 GCA_038078775.1 Patescibacteria group bacterium
AACAGTTCTTTTCTGTATCGTATTGGCTTGAGTGAGGTAATTCACCGGTAGCCCTTTTAGCAGCAAGCGGATTATTGCTGTGTTATGCGTGGTATCGCAAAGTTGCCAATGAACGTGTAACGCTTTCGCTTTTGGGTGAGGATAGTGCGGTGGGTATGGTCGGGAATGCACATTCGTTTCCTTTATGGGATGCGTCTGAGACTGACGCTCAGCAAGTGCTTGAAGATGCATTTCTTCTTGCGGTGCGTATGAAACATGCAGTGATTACTCCTGCGCACTTGTTTGGTGTTTCTCTTTCGTCAGCGCGCGTGCAAACGCTTTTCGCACGTCTGGGTATTTCTTTTGCAGATATTCGCGATGCCTTGCGAAGAAAATTGCAAACAACACCTGAAGGTCAAACCACGTTTGAGGTACAGGCGCAAATTCTTTTTGTTCAAGCGGGTGCTGAAGCATTTGCGCAAAAAAGACCACAGCTTACCGCACTTGATATTTGTGCGGTCGCGTTTGCGCGGGAGCCCTTTTTGCAAGATCTTTTAGCCGAAAAGCATGTTGATGTACCAGCCTTTCAGCACGCGTGTGCGTGGCTTGCTATGCAGGATCAGCTCGTTACGCGCTACCGAGCTTTTCAAGAGGCGGCTGCATTTAAGCCTGCGAAAAACATGGACAGGGCAATGACCGCACAGGCAACGCCTTTTCTTGACTCGGTTACTGAGGATCTTACGCGTAAGGCTATTTTTGGAGGCATTGGGCTTACGGTTGAGCGTGATACTGAGACAACGGCAATTTTTCGTGCAATTGAAGGTGGTGGGAAAAGTGTTGTACTTGTTGGTGAGCCAGGGGTGGGGAAGATGGCGCTTATTGAAGGTATTGCAAGTTTGATGGTTGAAGAGCGTGTGCCGAAGATTTTGCAAGACAAGCGTTTGTTGCGTTTGGATATTCCTCGTATTGTGAGCGCCCAAGCCGGGCAAGGGGCGGGAGAGCGCATGTTGTATGCGCTGAATGAAGCTGCACATGCGGGAAATGTTGTGCTCGTTCTTGAGGATATTCATCAACTTGTAGGTGCGGGAGGCCAGGGTATTGATTTGGCATCTATTATTGCGAGTGAACTCTCGAAGGGGTACACGTTTGCGCTTTGCACTACAACACCTGGAGCGTATGCACAACACTTGGAGCGTTCGGTGCTTGGTCCGCGCCTTGAGCGTGTAGCGGTGCAGGAGCCTGTTGCTGATAAGGCGATGCGTATGGTTGAGGCAAACGTAGGATTTATTGAAAACGAGCGGGGTGTGGTATTCACGTATAAGGCGCTTGATGCTGCGGTTCGTCTTTCGTCAAAATTTGTTGCTGATTCTGCGCTTCCGGAAAAGGCTCTGAATTTGCTTCGTGAAGCGGGCGTGCGTGCAAAGGCGCGAGGAGGCGTGCCATGCTGGGCAACGCATGAGGATGTTGCGGCGATTATTGAGGAGAAGACTCATGTTCCGGTTTCTGCGCTTGCCTCTGATGAGACTGTAAAGCTACTTGGTCTTGAAGAAAAGATTCGTGAGCGAGTTGTTGGCCAAGAAGATGCGGTGACTGCGGTTTCTTCTGCGATTCGTCGTGCACGAACTTCCATGCGTGCGCAAAATCGTCCCATTGCAAATTTTTTATTTCTTGGTCCAACGGGTGTTGGAAAAACTGAACTTGCAAAAGCAACTGCTGCGGTCTTTTTTGGTGATGAATCACGCATGATTCGTTTTGACATGTCTGAATATCAGAATAAGGAATCGGTTATGCGTTTGATTGGGGGAAATGGAGAAGCGGGTTTGCTCACTGAGGCTGTTCGAAAATCTCCTTTTGCCCTTTTGCTTCTTGATGAGCTTGAAAAAGCACATCCCGATTTGCTGAACGTTTTTCTTCAGGTCATGGATGATGGTCGTTTGACTGACGGATTGGGAAGAACAGTCGACTTCACAAATATCATTCTCATTGCAACATCAAATGCAGGAACAGCGTATATTCAAGATGCGATTGCAAAAGGCACCTCGGTTGCGGTTATCAAAGAGGGACTTATGGAAACAGAGCTGCGTACCACGTATCGTCCGGAGTTTTTGAACCGTTTTGATGACGTTATTGTTTTTCATCCGCTTACGCCAGAAGACGTTGTGGCGATTGCGTATCTTCTTTCGGCAAGTATTGCAAAACGACTATCGGAAAAAGGAATTCTTTTGCAAGTTACCGATGCTGCGGTGCATGATCTTGCGGCAATGGGATATGACGTAAAATTTGGTGCGCGTCCGCTTCGCAGGGTTATGCAAGATAAGATTGAGAATGGCCTTGCGGATTTATTGCTTCGTGGAGCGGTTGCACCTCGGGATACGGTTATTGTTGATAAAGGTGTAGCGTTGCGTGTTGAAAAAGCGAAGGCGTTGTAGAGACGCCATTTATGGCGTCTCGTGATGTGATGTGATGTGATGTGATGTGATTTCGGGTTAGGGGTAGTGAGAGTAGTGAGATTGAGAGAGATGAATGTGGAGAAAGATCCTGACGTAAGGAAGGATCCAGAGGACCCAATGGGCAGGTACCACCCTCTCATTAAAATACAAATCGTATGTCAAGTTGACCTGACATCAAAAATCTCAAAACGCTAATCTTTCTGCGGTTTGAATGTAAAGTCGACTTGACACCTATTTACTCACCCGTTTCTTTAATCTCGTTCTTGGTGATTGCAAAGTCCAGCCCTGGAAATGCAAGAGAAGTGATAGGAAGCGTTGTTTCTTTTACTGCGCCGAACCAGTACATCTTTCGTTCCATGATTCCGACCTCGTAGATATTTTCTGATCCGAGGAGGTGAAGAAAGAGTGCATGAGCTTCGTCGCCTGTATAAAACCAAAAACGATCATCGTCTCCGGTGCGTTCAAGATCCATGGATTTTCCCAGTACGTATGTTTTCTCGTTCGCGGTAAACGCAAGCCCAGGAATGGCAATTTCCTTTATTTGCTCTGCAAGATCTTCTGAGATCATGATGACGCCGTCGATATTTCGTGCCCACATATGAACTTAGTTTGACGTGGAAGTAAGGAAATGTCTACTCTGCATCTATGCCTTTTTGGATTTTACCTGTTCTTCTGTGCGCCTTTGCCCTTTCCACATTGGGTGTTTTTTGGGGAATGCGTATCGCGGTTCGTGTAGGAGTTCTTGATTTGCCGG
>JBBTSN010000128.1:0-2523 GCA_038078775.1 Patescibacteria group bacterium
CGCGTCATCTCTGTCACAAGAATTTGTCCCGCATGGAAACGATTCACTTGAACATGGATATCGTTGTCAGGCTGATCGTGCAAGATGAGCTGCACCTCTCCTCTTACCTTCCCTCTATTTGCCACCGTTCCGCAAAATTCGGTAACCCCTTTAGGAAGAAAGAGGCCATCAACCGTCTCCGCGATGCGTTGAGCGCGCTTCCCAACTTCTAGATGTCCGTCTGTATTGTCCCGCCAAAATGCGTATCCCTTTTTTCTCTCCTCAACACGACGTCCATGTACTACTTTATTGCCATGTTGCATGAGATCTTCCATCTCGGAGAGAGTATAAAAGAAAAGATCATTTACTTTTAAACTGCGCGCCTCCGCGACTCTCTTCAGTGCAAGATACATCTGTTCGAACAAGATTTCTTCCGCACTTGTGCGTAATTTCAAACGACACCTTGCGACGTTCTCCAAGTCTGCTAAGATATTTCTATCCGTTTCGTTTTTGAATTTCTCCAATCGTACTGCTTCCGTTTGGAAATAAATTTGTTGCCATTCGCGCAGGATCTCCATCAGACGAAAAAAATCTTCTCTTTCCTTTGAAAGATGCAATGCTTCTAATTTGTGTAGTATCGCCTGCGTTTGTTCTGCATACACCTTTAAAAAATCTTTGTTTTGAAAGAAAGCAAGGCCTTTTTCACTCTCGGCGATCCATCGTTCTCTGAAAAAATACAACCGAGAAACATTGTTTTTATAGACACACAAAAAATTTTCCCGAAAGGGAATCTGATGGGGGTCAGAAAGGTTATAGAGCGGAATGATGTTTTCCTCGGCCCAATACTCAAGTCCTGTAAAATCGCTGTTTTGCATAGGGACTTACTTTGTCCTTTTGATCTCTCGTTTCTCCCGATCAAATACAAGCTTCCCCTTTTTTCCTCGAAAGGAAACATCAAGGAACGCATCATCCCCTTGGGGGGAGATACCGACTTCAATCATTTCCCCATAGGCAGGCCCATTCCCCTTTTGGGTCCCCATGTGCAAGGATTCTTCGAGCAAATCTCGAACGCCTTCTTCATGACCAACAATTACCATGCGTAAGCGCTTGTTTTCTTTGGGCTTCACATGCTTTGCGACCCTTATCAAATGAGCAAGCATGGTCATGGATCTCTTTTTTACTTGCTCTGGTGTTTCCGTATGTAGGGGCAATGTTTTCTCTTCATCTTTTTCTACCCAAAATTCTAACCATCGATCAAAATCGACTTCTTCTCCCGAGCGTAATTTCTTCCCCCCTTCACGGGCGAAGTAAATACTGTCCCAAAATGGACTGCTTTCGTCAGAATCAGCTCCTTCTCCTCCCCCCGTTTTTATATCGCGCAAGAAGCCGATCTCTTTTATGGCATTCGGCCTTTTATTCGGATCGCTCAGAAGCAAAATTCCTTGCTCTCGAAATATATCCCCAACAATCAATGCTGACTGTTTGGCTCGTTTTTTCCCACTCGTCCAAATCACAACGATCTCGGTATCCTTATCAATGCGCCCCGCCAACTCAGTAGCGGCGGCGCGTATTTGTCCCTTACCTTTTTCTGTAAGCTTGCCTTCAAGCTCTCCGGACATCTTTTCTTTTTCTGTATACTCCGGCATCCCGTGCCGTATAAAATCCACAATCAAAGCGGGAGTTCCAGGGTTTTCTTTGGTTTCGCGTAATTCATGTTTTGGGTTCTCAAATGACATATATCAACATGTTGGTGGTAGATCACTCCCTTACCTTTCCATCATACATTAACCGCAAATAGCTCGCCCACATTGTATCTAAATATTACAAAAGCCTTGGGGAATCCATAGCCACAGCTAAGCAGTGATCGCGAGATTCTTGAACTCGCAGAATTTGGCCAAGATAAAGAAAAAACACCGCTTTATCAGTTGTGATTTCCCTCTGGCAGGGACTAGTAGACGACGTTAGACTCGTATTCTGAGGGGAGGCCAATTATCGGTTAAATAACTTGCTTCATGGAGATGATCAGTTTGGCGATAAACGCTTCTCGTTGTGCTTCGTTAAGAACTGATAATGATAAGTACGGATTCAGATCCTCTAACTCGACGAGGAGTACGTCATCGACTTCTGTTCGACAAGCGTCTACGCGCTGAATACCGTGAGAAAGATCATTCCATTCAATGAAGATCTGGGCAAAATGTAAATCTTCTTTTGTTGGCTCATAGTTTTTTAACTCCCAACGACGCTGTTTATCAGGAGCGTGTAGGGCGTACTGAAATTCCTTATCAATGAAATAGAACGAGATTTCGTATTTGATATCCATGGCTGGTTGGATGAGATATCCGTTCCATTCTTGCTCTTGCAGCTCTCGGGATGTTACAAATTTTATTCCAACTGAATCCGCGCCATCTTTCGGCTTCACGACGAACCGGGACGTTCGAGGAAGACAATCAAGGTGACGCACGTCGTCAATGGTCGGGATGACGGGAAATTCTTGCTTGGTCAGATCAATAAGATATTGCTTGCCGCGAATATCTGCCTTACCCG
>JBBTSN010000129.1:0-10641 GCA_038078775.1 Patescibacteria group bacterium
CGCCACTTGGACTTGCCGTACTTACCTGGATCGCGCTTCGTACCAAAGCATTTCACCCCGCATTCCTCGCACTCATTCCTTTTGCTGCTTTTATCAGCACTACGCCACAGGCAATCGGATTCTTGTGGGTATTTGCGCTGGTCATCGCCATAAAAAATAATGTACCGAAGCCGTACCTCTGGCTCTTCGTCATTGCCGCACTTGCCGCACATCCTATCGCCGGCGTTCCGGCAGTGATTCTTGCGGTACTCGTTTCGCTGAATCGTCATGCCGGGCTTGACCCGGCATCCAACGCATCAAGAAACGATGGATCCCGGATCGGTGTCCGGGATGACAGAATGTCTCAGCTTGTTATTGCTACCGTTACCGCATGTGGCATCTTCGCCATTCCTCTCATGTTCTTTGCACAACAAGTAATTACCGGAATGAATGTAGGATTTTCTTGGCCAGCATTTACTGATCTTTCTCGCATTCCTGCCCTTGGTTTCTTTTCTTTGCACGGCAATGCGCTCATGGATACCGTCATGCTTTTTGGCGGCAATCTCTTTTTCATCACTGCCATTCTTGCAATTGTTGGATTTATTGGGCGCGAACACGGGGAACGATTTAAAATCGTTCCCTACGTTCTTGCCGCGATCATCGCATTCGGAAATTTCGTGATGCTCAGCTTGGGATTTGATTTTCCGTTTCTTATTTCGTATGAACGAACGGACTTTGCACTGCGTCTTGTAACGATTGCCTGGATATTCCTTTTGCCTGTGGCATCGGATGGGATACAAACGATCATTGCGAAATATACATCGAAACCGTACGGAACGAGAACGTACGGAACGGTTTTAAACCGTTCCCTTCAAACATACGCCGTACTTCTTATTGCCCTTCTCTTTTCTGCGAATATCTACGTTACTTATCCACGACATGATGGCTATACACGTTCTGCAGCTTTTAACGTTACTGCGGCTGATATTGAAATTGTACATGCTATTGCAAAAGATGCCGGAGATACGCCTTACGTTGTACTTGGCAATCAAACAATTGCATCAGCAGCGATTCAAGAACTTGGATTCTTCCAGTATTACCAAGGTAATATTTTTGCGTATCCCATTCCTACGAGTAGCCCGCTCTACGGCCTTTTTCTTGAAATGATTGAGGAAACTCCGAATCTTGAAACCGTACAAGCCGCAAAAGATCTTACCGGAGCAACACATGTGTATTTTGTCGTGCATGACTACTGGTGGGAGGCGGACAAACGCATTGAGGAAGCAAAAAAAATAACCAATACGTGGTTTACATCCGAAGATGGAACCGTGACGGTGTTTATTTTTTATGCTTTTCTACAACGTTTTTAAGGATTTCTGTGAGGTTTTTTGCATATGCTTCAAGCACATAACCAGAAACGCTTGCACGAATTTCTTCACGCCTCTGTGCAAACTCATCTTTTCTCGCATCCATCTGATGCACAACTCGGCACAAATCATCTTCATTACCCGGCGTGAACAGCATTCCTGTTTCTCCTTCGCGAATGAGTTCTCCTACTCCCCCAATACGAGAAGCAAGTACTGGCACGCCGGCCATGAGTGACTCGTAAATAACCGTGGGAGAATTTTCGTAACACAACGAAGGAACAATAAGCGCATCCACGACACTAAATACATTTGCAAGCTCTTCGGGAGGAGTGTAGCCCAAGAATACAATCCGCTTGTCACTTGCCGCAGCGAGTTCTACTTCCTCTTTCATGGGGCCCGCACCTGCAACGTACAAACGAGCGTCTTCTTTGCAGCGTACAAGAATATCTAGAAGAAACTTGAGGCCCTTATGCGCTCCAAGCTGTCCAACAAACAACAACTTCAACGGCCCGCCAGAACGACCTTTGCGCTTGTTCTCTGCATAATTTGGTGCAGGATTTGGCATCATGACTTGTTCGCTCTTTGGAAAAAAGTGATTCGTTTCGTACATGTCCTTTAAATACTGCGATGGAAAAATAACGAGATCCGGATTCCCAAACTTTGCACGACAGATACACCTATACGTTGCATATGCCGTACGCTCAAAAAGATTATACTGTTCTTGTCCGAACATAATGAGCCCCGAGGGAACAATGAGCTGTAAATCATGTACAACGTGCACATGAGGAATATGAAGATCTGCAATAACGCTCGGGATGTTGAGACCAATTCCTTTGAGGTTATGTGTAATGACGACGTCGGGCTGCTCGTCGCGCAAAATAGCTCGCACATGCTCTGCGCCGTGCCAAGAAACCGCATCTCGAATATGCCAAGTAAGTCGCGTGAGCCAACGGTATTTGAAATCGTCGAGTATAAAATAGATGTTTTTTGGAAAAAAGCGGTAAATGCGTTCGGTGCTTGAACGATCAAGTACGCACTTGGTGCCCAGTTCTTTTGGATGCCCGGTAATCACAAAAACATCGTGCCCCATGGCCATTAACTGACCAACAGTACGCACAATGACGTTTTCTGCACCTCCTCGCGCGAAGGGAGGGTAAAGATTCGTGATAATGCCGATTTTCATAGCTCAAACCACAGTACCTCTCTCTGTATAGGCTCGCAAGAGCGCTGCTTGCTCGGTTTGCAAGGTAAAGTCTTTCGTTATTTTTTTGTATGCAGCGCTACCAAACTGCTCACGCTCTTCTTTGTTAGCTACTAAACGCAATAATGCCTGGGAAAGGCTCATAATATCTCCCGGCTTCACATGCAAGCCCGTCTCTCCATCAACCACCAACGAGCGAACACCTGGTAATGCGCTCACAATAGACGGAATGCCCGAAGCGCCTGCTTCGCACGTCACAAGACCATACGCCTCAGCGCCACTTACCGAAGGGAGAACGTGCACATCTGCGGCTTGGTAGATGCCCGGGAGGTCTTCAAACGGCACGCTTCCTAAAAAGGCGATGCGGCTCGTAATGCCAAGCTCTTGTGCAAGGGCTTCATATACCGGCCTTAGGTCACCGTCACCTACAAGCCACAATCTTACGTTCGTTGTTTGCGGAACTTTTGCAAATGCGTGAAGAAGAAGAGAGACACCCTTAAATGCGTGTGCCCTATCCATCCCTCCCACAAATAAAAACACGCATGTACTCTCAGAAATATTTTTGGAGGTACGAAGCGCAGTGTTTCTTTTTTGCGTAAATCGACGATCGTCAACGCCGAAAGGAACCAAGATGACTTTTTTTGCAGGGAGCTTAAGCAACGTCGCATAATCGCTTGAGCTTACGCAGATTATATCGGCAAAGCGTTTGATGATGGGCTCTTCGAAAAGACGATGGAGAAAAAATAAAGCACCCCGCACAACTGCACGGCGTTCGGCCTGTGCACGCATATGCCAGCTCACCACCAATCGTTTTTTAGCGAACCTTGCCATACACGCAACAGGAAGTGCAGTTCCAAAAAAGGGATAGTGAAGATGCACGACATCATGAGTCTTTATTTCGCGCCAAATTTTTCTCCACGGTAAAATTGCTCCGTTTCCCCATGCGTAGAGAGGATCAATGCATGTTACGTGTTCTTCAGTTGGAAGTAGTTTATCTGAATAGCCCGGAGTGATTACGCGCACGGTATAGCCCGCCTCCTGCATTAAGCGTACTTCTTGTGCTGCAACCGTACCCATTCCTCCCTTGTAGGGCGGGTAAACGGGGGAAAGGACGAGAATGCGCATAGGGGAAGTGTGAAGTTGGGAGTTAAGAGTGTGAATCACGTCGTTCGCGAACGACGTGATTAAGTGAGCGGAGGTTATTTTTGGATAGACTGAGTTGTTGTCATCCTGAACGTATGTGAAGGATCTCCCACTTATTCTGAATGTCCCTGGTGGATCCCTCCTTTCGTCGGGATGACACCGGCCATCGGGATGACGGAAGATGAGGGATACGAGACTACAGATAAGAGATGACAGACGTCAGATATCTTTTATCTGCTGTCTTTTATCTATTCTCCTCTCTCCCCTTTCTTTACCGGAACTTTGGGACTTGCAAGCGCAATTTGACGAACGAGCTCGGTAATTTCTTCATGCATTTTTTGTACGCGTACAAAAAGACGATAGACCGCGTACAGTAAAACGAGTACCGCGATGTACACCAGCATGTCTGCTCCGCGCTCAACACCTACGAAGTGCGCGATGTCATCTGTTGTGTGGGGAATAATTGCAGCAACTCCAATAAGCACCCACAAAAGAGAAAATGCTAAAAGCCAATATCGAGAAACGAGTTCTTTTTTATACTGACCGTATGTGCGCAAAATAACGAGAAGCGCAAAAATGACAATGCCGAATTGAAAAATCATATTATCCAATGAGTCGTTTCTTGATGAGATCTTTTACAATTCGTATAGTGCGGGCGATTGATCCGCCCTGAATCTTCAAACTCTTTTCGAGTGTATCTTCTGTATATTTAATTGTTACCGGACGCTCGACGACGCGCAAACGTCGGGCAGCGATAAGATCAAGAATCTCCGATGCGTGTGCCATGCGATCAAGCGAGATGCGGAGCTTTTTTGCGGAGTCTTTTGAAAGCGCACGGAATCCGTTGTGCGTATCGGTTAGTCGTATGCCGGACATAAGTAACGTGAAGAGCCGAGCCCCCACATGTACCGCGCGACGCGAGGCCGGCATATTCTCTACTTCTTTCCCCATAAAGCGAGAACCAAGAACAACGTCGGCTTCGTCTTTGAGGATTGGTTCGATCATGTACGGAATATCTGCGGCGGTCATTTGTCCGTCAGCATCAAAATGCACCACAATGTCTGCGCCCAAATTTCGTACGGCAAAATCGCTTGCCGTTTCAAGCGCTGCTCCTTGCCCGCGGTTGATGACGTGACGGAGAACGTAGGCTCCTGCGGCATACGCCGTTTGGTTCGTACGATCAGTACTACAATCGTCAACGACAACAACTGCTCCGCATGCAGAAAGCGCATCTTGCACGGCAAGTGCAACACGTTTTTCCTCATTAAAGGCAGGAATAACCGCCACGGTAAGCGACATAGATACCTATCTCACCGGTTTACTGGCCGCGCGTCAAGAGAAACTTATTTGCCCGAATATAATCAAGGGTTTTGCGCAATCCGTCCTCAAGGCGTACCAAAGGAATCCATCCAAGTTTTTCACGAGCCTTTTGGAGCGCAGGAAGAGCAAGCGGAATCATGTGTGCAGGCTGAGCTTCGTACATGATTGGCACCGTGGCTCCTGCAAGTTCCATAATCTTCTTTGCAACGTCGGCAATAACGATATCGGCATCATTTCCAATATTTACCGGACCAATCCCTCGTTCTGTCTTCATAAGACGCATGAGTCCGTCAACGACATCGGTAACATAGGTGAGTGACGTTGAGCTCTTTTCATCACCGGCAATCATAATTGGCGTGTCATCGAGAACGTTGAGTACAAAGTCAGGGATTTGGTGACCATGAAAAAGTGGCATGCGAGGACCGTAAGTTCTAAAAATACGCGCAATCTTTCCGTCGATTCCTAACACGTCGTTGTAGGTTGTGGTCATGGTTTCTGCAAAACGCTTTCCTTCGTTAAAGCAGCCACGTGGATTAAGGTGATCAATGGTACCGAGTGCATCTTCTTTTATCGTTCCATCCCCGTGATGACTTCCGTACACCGTCGCTGAAGATGCGAGAAGGAACTTTGCTTTGTATTTCACTGCAACATCAAGAATATTTTTCATGCCCACGGAATTACTGAGCACTGCATGCATGCGAAACTGCTCGTAGTTCTTTACCGATGTTGGCATGGCAAGATGATAGATTTCCTGGATACCCACAAACTTTACCTTAAACGGATCGAGCTCACCAAAAGACTCAATCTGAAAAGGTTCGTTAATATTGAACTTCAAAAACTGAAAATTGGGGTTGCGAAGCAAGGAATCGATATTCAGCAAATTTCCCGTAGAAATATCGTCAACACAAATAACCCGATGCCCCTCGCGTAAAATTGCCTCGCACAGAAAAGAACCTATGAACCCGGCACCTCCTGTTACGAGCACGTTCTTCTTCTCCATAGATAGCCCTATTTTACCATGCGCCCATCCATGTTCCTGCTTCGGGAACAATGTCTTTTATCTCGCCCATAAAGGTTCCGTCTGGAGTCCATACCTGTACACTTCCCGCGTGGCCGTGCGGAGCGGTTACAATATCCCACTGCCCATCAACATCAATGTCTGCAACGGCAATATTTGCTCCTCCCCCGTCGGTTACCTCGGTAATAAAGAATTCCTTCCAAAGCGCCCCAATGTAGTTGAAGATGCGCACGTGCCCTGCGCCGCCCGTGAGCGGACCTACAGCAATTTCATCTCGTGCATCGCCATCAAAATCACCTGAACTCAGTGTAAGACCCGCATCCATGGTTGATGCATAGGCCAAAAAGTCTACAAGGCGAGTTCCGTCTGCGTTATAAATCGCAATGCGAGGCTCTTTGTTTTGCGCTGCAATAATGATTTCCTTTTCCCAGTCGTTATCTACATCAGCAACCGAGACTACGAAGCGTGTTCCCTCTTGAAATCCCTCAACCGTAAAACGAGAAAGTTCAGTTCCATCTTGGTCGAAGACAATCACATCATTACTCACTCCTGCGCCAACTGCTGTAACAATCTCCTCCACGCCGTCACCTGTTACATCGCCCAGCGTTGCCGAGACGCCTTGACGAGAGCTCTCATCGTACGCAAAGAAGTCATTGATGAGCGCACCTGAAACCGTAAACACGCGAACTTGCGGACCCCCGCCTACGCCCGGCGTTGCCACTACTTCAATACTATTATCATCATTCAGATCATCAACCGCAACTTGCACACCACCCGTAAATGACTCTCCAAACGCAAGAAAAGATGCGTATGCAACCCCATCTGCACGCCACACATTCACCCAAGGTGCACTTCCTGCACGCGCACCGAGCACCATGTAGGAATCCTGTGTGCCCTCGAAATCGCTTGTTTCATCCGAAGTTTCGTCTGTTGACGTATCGGTAGTGTCTGTTTCTGGGTCTGATGCTTCTTCGTCAGTTGTTTCTGGCTGTGCTCCCACCAATGCAGCGGCAACCTCAAGTGCACGCGCAATGTTCAAACGACCTGCACCCAAAGATCCTGAACCGGATGTTGGATATGCAGGATCAACACTCAGTTTAAGCGCTGAGCGTACGTTGTCTACAGAAATCGTTGGATAGTAACTTTTGAGTAATGCTGCCGCTCCGGCCACAATAGGGCTTGCCATAGATGTTCCATCCCATGGGCCGATATAGAGCTCGCTGTCTCGTGCTTCTGAACTGTCTTCTGTATACCCAAGGCCAAAAATACCTTCACCTGGCGCGGCAATGTCCGCGCAATCTGATCCATAGTTTGTAAAATTAGATCCCTCATCTGAGCTATTTGTTGCAGTTACTCCAATGACCCAGTCCACCGTATGACTTCGCAAACATGCGGGGTATACCGGATCACTGTTTACATTACGCCCATCATTTCCGAGTGCTGCAACAATAACTACGCCGCGATTGTATGCATTTTGAACAGCACTTCTCAGTGTTGCATGAGATTCGTTTCCCGCAAAGCTGAGGTTAATAACATCCGCTCCATTTTCCACCGCATACGTAATTGCACTTGCTGCATCTGACTCCGTACCCGTTCCATTCTCGTCAAGAATACGAAGGGACATAATTTGTACGTTCCACGCAACGCCCGTATAACCCTCGTCGTTATCTCCCACGGCACCAATAATTCCTGCAACTACCGAACCGTGCGACTGTGCACTTGGATCTGATGATCCTTCAAGAACTGGTTCAGCAATTTCATCGTCGTCCACAAAATCCCAACCGTGTACGTCATCAATAAAGCCATTTCCGTCATCATCTTTTCCGTTATCTGCGGTTTCTCCGGTGTTCTCCCACACGTTTGCTGCAAGGTCTGGATGATCAAATGCAATACCCGTATCAAGCACGGCAACTACAACATCGCTACTCCCCGTGGTAATGTCCCATGCCTCTGGGGCAGAAATGTGCGGCAAGTACCAGAGATCGCTATATTGGCTATCATTTGGTGTTTGCGCGAAAACGAGGGAAGGAAAAAAAATCGTGATGAAAACCACCGCTGAGAATATTTTCTTCATATGGGAACATTATGACACAGGGGGGAGATCCCTCCTCACGTCGGGATACGTCGTTCGCGAACGACGTATCGGGATGACAAAGAAGCTATTTACCATCTTAACCACTTTAACCATCTTAACCCTCAAATTCCTTACACACAAGCAACGC
This sequence comes from Patescibacteria group bacterium, assembly GCA_038078775.1. GTDB lineage: Bacteria > Patescibacteriota > Patescibacteriia > UBA9934 > UBA9934 > JAGORL01. The sequence goes on from JBBTSN010000129.1 coordinate 8,251, forward strand.
AGCCTCTTTTTCATCAACTACCTGCTGACGTATATCGTCACTCGTTGAAAGGTCTTCCGCGACATCAAAGTGACTTTCTGCACGATCACAATCTCCTGCATCGGCATACCAATTTGCCAAACCAAGCATGTTAAACATTTTTTGCCCAAGAAGATCTACTGAATCTTCATACAGTTCTTTTACTTTCTCGCGTTCTTCAGGGAAGTGCTGCGTAAGAATACGAATTGCATCACGATAGGTTGCTTCCATGGGGGTGATTTCTACCGCGCGGAGATACGCACTTTTTGCGTTTTCGTAATCTTGCATTGAAAGCAAAGTGTATGCGTATGAGCTCCAGGTTGTGCCGTTGAGTGAGTTATAGGAAAGGGATGATTCGAGAGACTCCCGCGCAAGAACCAAATCTCCTAAAAGAAGCGCATCACTTGCAATCGCATTGTACAAATCGGTATTCAGCTCCTCTCCTGCGTCTGTTGCGGCCTGAAGGGAGGCTTGCGCGGTCGCAATACGCTGCTCTGCCAACGTACGAAGACCTTCATCTGACTGCACCTCAACATGCGTTACCAATCCTTCGTACGGATCTTGGTTCATGAAGGAGTAGATGCCGATACTTCCTGCAACGAGAATTGCCACGCCAGCGGCAAGAAAAATATATTGTTCGCGAGAGAATTTCATATGGAGATACTTTAGCAAAAGAGAAGGAACCTGTCATCCCGTCTTCTTTCTGTCATCCCGACGCCAGGAGGGATCTCCCACCCGTTTCCTCACCATATTGTTTGGATAGGCCCCTGGTGGACCCCGCCGCTCGCGAACAGCGGGGTAGATCCCTCCTGGCGTCGGGATGACACGGGCTTGCGTCAATTCGTCATGCCGGACTTTCCTCCAAAGGCGGATCCGCCTCTGGCGGAAAGTCCGGGATGACGGACCACTTACAAACCAAATCCCCCTTGCCCTTTCGGGCTCGGGGGAATTTTGGCGTTCGCATCAGACTTCTTACGAAGAATGAGGTTTAGAACTCTACCGACGCACCACCACTGAAGTCAGTGATATCGACGAGGTATGCACCCAACCAATCATCCTGACCACCAACAGAACCAGACACACCATCATCCTTCCACATAAGGGAAGCTGGCATGCGGTCAACGTCGTCGGATGCATCGTTGTTTGTACCGGCGCTGTCACGTGCGGTGTTCAAGTAGCCACGAACAACAGTAAGGTCGTTCGTTGCAATGTTCACCAAGAGCATAAGCTCGTCACCTGCAGCACATGCGTTGTCAGCGGTATCCATACAGAGAATATCTCCAATGGTGTAGGCCGCACCGCTCGTTACACTGAGCGTGGTGTCAGTTGCTACCACGTTACTCTCAGTAAGATCACTTGCGGAAAGGAAGCTTGCAGCAGCAATGATCGGATCAGTTACGATCTCGAACAATACGCTGTCGTTACCACCACTTGCACCCAGTGCACTCATGTAGAGTGAATAGGTTTTAGTGGTTCCTTCTGGGACAACTTCATCTGCAGATAACGTTGCACGTACGTAAACAAGGTCTGCCGCGGTACCGTCACACACTGCGCCAGAGCCCTTATAAAGGGTCCATGCTGCGTCTGCAGTGTCAAGAGCTGTTGTGAGATTCGAGCGATCGTAGATGTCGAACTCAGCAGCTGCTTTCACATTGGTACCCGGAGACGTGGTATCACACGTGTTCCAGTCAGATGAGCCAATATCGGAAGCGGTCATTTTGAAGAGCACGCTGTCCATAACCACATCTTCACCGGAAGCAGCGGATACGTTGAAACGAAGTACTTCAGGACGTCCACCTGAAACACCAGAGGTTGGGGAAGAGGAAGAACGTGCTACTGAAGGATAGGTTTCCTTTACCACGAAGGTAGGAACAGAATCGGTTCCGAATACATCGTCACCGATTGCGCCCTGATCATCGTCGTCGAGCGTGGAACCAGATCCAGCGCCCGTTGCCTGGAAGTTATCGTCGGAAGTGCTATCCGAATCACCGCCATCGGTTGGTTCAGTGTAGAGACCCAAACGAACCATTTCGTTAGACGTTGCCGAACCACCAGACACACGGTCGGTAGAAGGAACGTTTATATACACCTCAACGTCGGTAGGTTCGTCAACTGCAACTGGGATCGAAAGACCCGAGAAGCGTGCTTCATTACCAGACATTGAAGCGCTTGGTGAAGCACTCGTCATGCCGTCCCATGCAAGAGAAACAGTCGAGATGTTGTTTGCGTATGCACTCGAATCTGCAGTTCCCGTATCATCCTCAGCTTGTTCTTCAGAGAAGGAAAGCGTATTGAGGGTGAATGCTTCGTTGGTTGCCGTAAAGCGGTACGTTCCTACGTGGTTATTTGAAGAACCCGTGCGAAGGAAGTCTG
>JBBTSN010000130.1:0-4768 GCA_038078775.1 Patescibacteria group bacterium
ATAAGTTGAAAACTTATAACCCTTGCGGTATTCAAACTTTTTGACGGCGCGGAACAGACCGACGTTCCCCTCTTGAATCAAATCCAAAAGCGTCAGCTGTTTGCCGACAAATTTCTTAGCGATCGAAACCACCAAACGCAAGTTGGCTTCGATCAAGCGACGCTCGGCCTCTTTTTCATTACGCTCCTTGCGCTTGGCGAGCTGCACTTCTTCTTCAGCGGTCAACAGTGGAATCTTCCCGATCTCGCGCAAGTACATCTGAATAGAATCTTGGGTAATGTCGGTCAAGTCAATTTTCTTAGCATCAGAACTGACCCGAATCTTATCCATGGCCACGTCGCGCTCATCCTTGTGCCCAAGAAATCCCTCTTTCATCTCGATCACGTGAATGCCACGCGTCTCGAGCAAATCCAAAACCGTTTCGTAAACGTGAAGATAGTCTTCCACTTCAGGGAAGACTTGCAACATTTCATTTTCGGTCACGAAGCCGCGCATTTGCCCGCGCTCCATGAGCCGTTCAATTTGTAAATCGGTTGGTGGAATGCCTTTGACGCGAGGCACTTTTGGTTCCACCACTTTGGCCACCTTCTTCACCTTTTTTGGCTTTTCCACCTTCTTCACCTTTTTCGCCACTTTCGTTTTTTTAACAGGCTTCATTTTCTTCTTAGTTGGCATAGAGCATTAACCCAAAAAACCGCGATCGAACGCGAGTCCTCGAGTCTGTCATGCATTAACCGGCATCGTCAAGTTGAGTTAAAAGTTCCTTGGCCCGAGTCGTATCGCCGAGGAGTTCGGCATCACGAATGGCCGTCAGGAGCTCGTGACGCTCGGCCCCGTGAGAGGCTCCGCGTAAGACATCGGTCGCGGTTTCAAGTTGTGTCCGTGCGTCTTTCGGCGTAAGGCCATCGGCAAATTGTTCCCCGTGCAAGCCAAGCTCTTCAAGGAGCGGTTGCAATGGTTCGGGAACGGTGCTCGAGGCACGCTCGTAATATGACTTTGATTGGACCAGTTCCTCCCGAGTATAGAGGATGCTCAAATGATTGTAAAGAGAGCGAAGATTCCCCTCGGGGATAAGTTCGCTTCCAAGGCTCGCAAAAATCTGCGCCGCAAGCTCAGGATACTGTAAACAAATAGCCAAAATAAGTTTCGCTGAAAGCTCAGCCCGGCTGGCTTTTTTGAGCTCCTCGGCCACCGCCGGTTTAGCTTTTGGTTGTGGCTTGGCTCTTTGCTCTTCTTTTTGAGGGAGTGCTTTACGAAGAACATCCGCTTCTATTTTGAGGGCAGTAGCGAGCCGTGATAACCAATGCTCCCGCTCAATCAAATCTTGAATGCGAGCAATGGCGGGAAGGAGCTTGGCACCAACCGCTTTTTTGTCGTCAACATTCGCCAGATCTTTCCCCTTCATGACGGCGTTGAAATACCATTCCATGATCGGAATTGACTTGCTCGAAAGCAGTTGCCACAGCGCCGGATCTTTTTGAACCACTTCATCGGGGTCCTTCCCTGCTCCTTCGGGAATGAACACGACCGCTACATTCATGCCAGCTGATTGTGCTAGTTGAATACCGCGTTCGGCCGCCGCAAATCCGGCAGCATCAGCATCAAAACAAAACACGAAATTGTGGGTGAAGCGTTTCAAAAGATCAATCTGCAATTCGGTGAGCGCTGTGCCCGACGCTGCGACCACGTTTTCGACATCGGCTTTGTGCGAAGCAACCACGTCGAGGTTACCTTCAACCAAAATCACCCGATCCGCTTTGCGAATCGATTGTTTCGCCAGATCAAGGCCGTACAACACCTGACTCTTTTTGTAGAGCGGCGTTTCTGGCGAGTTCATGTACTTTGGCATGTCTTCAGGATTCATCACTCGACCAGTGAACCCAACAACGTTTCCATGAACATCACTAAGAGGAACCATCAAGCGATTACGGAATCGATCAATCACTCCCGAACCGCTCTTACGACGCAATGCAAGTCCGCCAGAAAGTAAATCAGATTCAGTAAATCCTTTCTGAATGGCGATCTTGCAAAACGCATCCCAATCATCCGGAGCAAACCCCAATTGAAACTTCTCGACGAGTTGAGGAGTAATTCCGCGCTTCTCCACATACGCGCGGGCACCTGCCGCGTAAGACGCATCGCGCAACACTTTGTTGTAAAATGCCGTCGCAAATCCTTGCAGGGTTTGCATGCGCTGCTTTTCATTGGCCTCACGGGTGTCAAAGCGCTGAATTTCGACTCCAGCCTTCTTGCCCAAAATCCGAAGGGCCTCGGGAAAGTCCACCCCCTCCATTTGCATCACAAAACTAAACATGTCGCCGCCAAGCGAACAGCCAAAGCAGCGCCAGATTTGCTTGTCGCGCGAGACGTGAAACGAGGGGGTCTTCTCGCTATGAAACGGGCAAACCGCCTTCATGGCATGCGTCCCGGCTGGCTTCAACTGAATATATTCAGCAATAACATCGCACAAATCCAGCCGTTGTTTGATCTCATCTTTAGCGTCCATAGTGCCTTTATCCTACGTCGAGGACTCTAAAAAGTATAGGCGGGGCTTTCGCCCCGCCTTGCTGCTATTCGGCCTGACCCGCAAATCTTAGCAACGCTTCAAAGTCTTCATCTTCCCAGCCCTTATAACCGTCTTCATCATCACGTATTCCCCCAGGATTTCCGCCCTTAGCCATCGCTCGAAACTCAACAACTTTTTTATCAAATAAATTTCTGCTCAACCGTTTGAGAATCTGAGCTTGAGCCATAACCTCTTCCTCAAGAGGGCGCTGGGATGTATCTCGAGGAACGTATCCAACTTCTCTCTCTCCAGCCATACTTAAAGTGATGAATGTGATTTAGGATCTTTCGCTAATCGCCGCTTGGCCCATCTTCCAAGGTGCCGATAAAGGAAGCTAGCCGAACGGGTGTTATACAGAGTAGCACATCCTGCGCAGGCAAAGCCGCCTTTACGAAAGGTCTCGCAACAGGTGATTTTGGCCGCTCTTCGCCGGAACAAAATCTGCAAGTTGATTTTGAAGCGCTGCCACTTGGGCTTATCGACAAAATCTTCGGGCAGGTGGACGCAACCGCAACCCACAATTAGATTGCGCTTGGGTCTGCTTGATGAATGCCGAACGTGTTGCCTTCGGTGTCGAGGTAATATCCTTGCCAAGCCATGCCTTTGATCGCGAACTTATCCATGGCCACTTTGCCGCCAGCGGCTAAAATCTTGTCGTGAATCGTTCCGTAGTTTTCAACCACGGCCGTGCACACGTAAGCATTATTGCAAGTTCCTTCAGCTGGTCGTGTCCCGGGGCGCTTCAACAAGCCACCATTAATTCCACCCGGCTCATCTTGCTTCCCGGTCATGACCATCCAATACTCAATATCTGGCCCGGTCCACTTGTCGATTTTCCAATCAAACACCTCGCGATAAAACTTCGCGGCCCGCTCTAGATCGTCGGCATGAATTTCAAAGTGTGCAATCCGATTTGGCATAGAATAATCGTTAAGTCTTACTTCTTGAGCAATTGTAACACAAGCTTCACCAACCGGTCCTTATTCTTTGGATCACTCTCGGCGATGAATAGGGTGAGGGCGGTAAGCGCCGATGGAGTCATGGTTGATCGGTTGAGTAACCCTGTACGATTCAGGAACCAAACAAAAGCAAAAGCGCCACTGCGCTTATTCCCATCAACAAACGGATGATTCTTGACCATGAAATACAAAAGATGTGCCGCCTTTTCTTCCACTGTAGGATAAAGTGCCTTGCCACCAAATGATTGCATCACGTTTCCAACAATACCCTGAATGCTTCCGCGACTGCGTTCACTCGCAAACAGTTCGCTAGCCTCACCACTTTTTATAAGACTGGCTTTAAAGTCACTGAGCGCATGTATAAGCTGATCCGCAGTCAATGCCACTGACTTTTTTGTGGTCCCTTTTGTGGCCAGTGTGTTCTTGTCATAAGCATCCAACGATAACCAAGTGTCCGCAAAAGCCTTTATAAGTTCAAGCGCGCTTGCAGAATCGATCGGCGTTCCTTCGGGCAAAAGGTGTTTAATGCTTTCGATGGCTTCTTGAAACTCAGCATAATGATCTTTCACCACTTTAGGATTGATCGTGTACCCCTTCGTGATGTGTTGGCGGAGAGTCTTGGTCACCCATTTACGAAACTCTATGGCAACTTTTGAATTGGTCCTGTAACCAACACTCAGTACGACATCAAGAGAATAGAACGCCACACGCTTGTCTGAATTTGCAATATGCATTTTTTGCATATTGCTTTTTTGATCAATTTCTTGATCTTTAAAGATATTGTGGATATGGCGAGACACGACCGATTGGTCAACGCCAAAAAGATCGACAATCTGCGCCTGCGTTGCCCAAATCGTTTCCTTTTGTACGTCGCCACGGAGCTTAATGGCTCCGTTTTTGGCTTGATAGACGACCAAGTTATTTTGCTTTTTCTTTGCCATACTGCTCGTTATTATACACGAAAACTGCGCAGGCGTTTCCTTAATTCTACATGATTGGGAATAGTCTTGGCCACCAGCTGCCAAAAGGCTTTGGAATGGTTGAATTCGCCCAAGTGGCAGAGCTCGTGGACGACTAAATAGTCTTGGAGCTCGGGTGGGAGGATGGCAACTTTGTAGTTGAAATTGAGATTACCTTTTTTTGAGCAACTTCCCCATCGGGTAGTTTGATTTTTGATTGCGACCTTGCCAATCGTAAAACCGTATTGCTGATTGAAGTGCTGCAGTCGCTCAGCTGCGATCTG
>JBBTSN010000131.1:0-3059 GCA_038078775.1 Patescibacteria group bacterium
TGCGTTCCTGATATCGTTTTACTTTTTTTGGTTCGCAGATACATACGCGTTCCCGGTCTCCAAAGAACCCACATGGGCAAGGATTCATTGCGCAGATGAGTTGTGTGTTTGCGGGGAATACGACGTGTCCTGATGCGCGGGCAATGTGTACTTCCTTTGCTTCGAGTGGTTGTCTTAACGCCTCAAGAGACCGCTGAGGAAATTCTGGAAGTTCATCGAGAAAGAGTATGCCTCGGTGTGCGAGTGTGATTTCTCCAGGAACAATGTGTGAGCCTCCGCCAATGAGTGCTGCGGTGCTTGTGTGATGATGAGGAGAGCGGAATGGACGCGTGTAGGTAAATGTTTGTTCTTGATGTTCTTGTTGAATTGAGTTGATGCACGCTACCTCGAGCGCTTCGTCAAAAGAAAGTGGTGGGAGAAGGTGTTGGCTACTTTTTGCGAGAAGTGTTTTTCCGCTTCCTGGAGGACCTACGAGCAAGAGCGGATGGTTTCCTGCGATGGCGATCATGAGGGCGCGTTTTGCGAGATGGTGTCCGCGAATGTGGGAGAAGGGGTGAGGTTTTTGTGATGTGTGAAGTTGAGAGTTGTTAGTTGGAAGTGAGTGGATGGGGATTTCTTTTTGTGAGAGGAGGTTGATGAGGGTTTTGAGATCTTTGCATCCGTGGGCATGTATTTCTGGAATATGCTTGAGAAGCTCTGCATCAGAGGGGGCGACCATGATGTGTTTTATTCCCTGCTTTTTTGCGTGGAGCGCAAGCGGAAGAACTCCACGAACTGACCGAAGTTCGCCTGAGAGACCGAGTTCTGCGGCGATGAAGATGTGCGGAACGTGTGAGGTGATGATGAGGTCTTCTGCCGCGAGGAGTGCAAGCGCTATTGCTGCGTCGTGATGTGAGCCTTGTTTGCGTTCGTGTGCGGGTGCGAGGTTTACGGTGATGACGGTTTTAGGGAACGGGTAGCCACTATTTTGCAATGCAGAACGTATGCGCTCTTTTGATTCTTGTACCGCGGCATCGGGAAGACCAACGATAGAAAACCTTGGGAGTCCAAAAGAAATATCTACTTCGACTTGCACTGCTCGCGCGAGCATTCCATGAATTGAACCACTTTGTAACGAAAAAAATCCCATATGTATGGGGAGTAGGTGGGAAGGGCGGTGAAGTGAAGTGTGAAGTTAGGAGTTGGGAGTGTGAAGTGAATGGAGGGTGTTTTTTTGTGGGATGTGAGGATGAAGGACGGCAGACAGCAGAGGAAAGATAAAAGATATCCGATGTTCCTTCTCTCATCTGTCGTCTTTTATCTCTTCTCTAAAAAACTACCTTTCACTTCCAACTAATAACTTTTAACTTCAAACTTTACATCTGCTTTCTGATAGTACCACGTGCAATATCCGATGCCGATGATGATGAGGATGTCTGCGATGTTAATTGCCGATCGCGTGAAGAAGATGAAATAGTCGGTTGTATAACCGGTCAGGAGCCGATCGATGAAGTTGCTTGATGCGCCCAGAATTGCTGTTGTAAGTGCGATTTTGAGAGAAGAGCTTTTCGTTTGTATAAGAAGTGCAGAGAATCCTACAATGAGTGTTCCTGTAGTGATGAGGGTGAATGTTTGAGGAAGGGGGATACTGAAAGCAATGCCCGGGTTTGCAAAGTAGCCGACACTGAATATATAGCTATGGATGAGTGGGAGCTCACTGTGTATTGCGAGGATTTTACATACTCCGTCGAGCATTGCAAAAAAAAGGACGCATCCGTAGAGGATGCGTTGTTTTTTTTCTGAGAGATTACATCTCTTGGGTGAGCGTTCGTTTACAGGCAACACACGAGGTTGATGTTGGGCGGATGCGTAATCGGGCTTCATCAATAGATTGTTTGCAGTATTTACACATGCCGTATTCCCCTTTTTCTATGGCTTTGAGTGCGCCTTCAACATCTTTTACTGCTTTATTTAGCTCTTCTTCAAGTGAAAGATCGTCTCCTAATTGAGCAATGCGTTCTGCGCTTTCTCCTTCGTCTGCGCCTGCATCGTTCATGGCGTTTTCAGCTTTTTCTGGGTCGCGATGCGAAAAATTTGCGAGTTCTTTTTCGATACGCGCGAGTTCATTAACGAGAAGCGTGCGAATTTCTTCAAGAAACGACGCAGAAAGGACTTTTTTTGCCATACGGAGAAAATATTTCTTATACAATACGGAAGAATGAAGAAAAAGAAAAGGGCACGTCTTCCAGGAGAGATAGCCTATGCGGCGTGAGACTCTTTGGGAGCGTGAACCTTCTTTTTTGATGCGCGACAAGGGAGGAGAGATGTTGGGAGCACGATACGATATTTTCCTATCGTATTCTCAACACGTCTTCAACCTTTGTGAGTCATCGGGGTGGTATCGCAGGGCGAAAAGAAGGGACGGAGTATTCCTATTTTGCAACATGCATCATACTGCATATCCTCTTCATGCGCGTTTGCGTGCGTAATATGTTCGACACCGAAGTGTCCAACATGGGCCGCCACACCAACGGAATTGTGGAAAGAACGTTTACGGGATGAAGTGTAACATGTTTTATTCGTCAATAATATTGACCGTATTTTTTGTGGTGAATATTTTCTTTCCAAAAGATGCGAGTGTATGAGGCGTGTGTTTTTCGGATTCTTCTTCTGAAGAAAGTTGGGCTTTCCAGTGAGGGATGCTGAGTTTCCATGTTGTTTGTGCGGTGCTGAAGAGCGAGAAGTTGTTTTGAAGTACGATAAAGGCAATGGGAGTTCCGTCTGGGAGTTGTACTTCTTTTTGTGTGTCGTTGAGAGATACGAGACTGAGCTCGTTGCGCGTTGTGGTGTTGTAAGAAATATCGTCTTTGCGGAGTATTTTTTGTGACGCGGTAGGTATGTTTGCAAAATCGTAGGTAAGTGCGATCGCTTCTTCGTTACTGAGCTCTCCGGTGATGACGAGGCCAAACGCGATGTTTTCTTGTTTGTTCCACGAAAAGAGCGCAACGCTGGTGTTTACGGTAAAGAGATTGCTGAGCCCCTCCCACTGTTGGGAAAAGATGTATGAGGAAAGTTTGGGA
>JBBTSN010000132.1:0-1526 GCA_038078775.1 Patescibacteria group bacterium
CTTAATCTTTAAGACAAGCATATGACTACTGGCAGGATCAACCAGATTACTATCGTTCACGGAATCCCTCGTCTGTACTAGACAGCGCGAGGAACACGTAAGGGTCAAAAGGCCCAGCATAAGATAAGGCTTGACATATGAAACTTGCGTTCCTAGTCACGTCTCATTTATTCTATGCGAGCAGCCGGTCGTCCCTACTGGGAAGAGCAAAAGGAAATCCTAGTGCTCTTCACAATATGGAAAACCTTGGTGCAGACTGGAAAGACCATGGCTTTTCAACCACGTTCTTCCAGGCTCTGCGCAGGGTGGTTGCCTAACAATATCGAGCGATATCGCCGCAACCTCTCTTCGGTCTTGAACGAAGTTCACATGGTGTATTGAGAGAGCAAAAACACCAGGCACTCCACCAGCCAATAGCTGAATGGTACCTCCGTCCGAGGGCCATAGGTCCTCAATCCAAATCACCAGGCTTAGCTCCCGGTAGCCTGACGTCGCTTTCGCGGAAACAGGCGGCACGTACTATTCCTTCCTTTCCGCAACAGTAATCAAAGCGACTTTCCCACTGGCTGCGACTTCCCTACTTAAAGGGCATCACCGCCTGCGTACTAGGTTGCCGAAAACTGCTATCCGCAGAAATTCTAAAAATAGACAGTCGATTCAGATCGAGTGGGACCTACCTCCCCTAAAGATACTTTTTTCGACGTTCTTATGAAATGACTTTGGTCAGGCACCATCAGGTAGTTTTGGTACTTTCCAGACGACTTTTTTGGAACATTCTAGCAAAATTCCTTCCAAAACCTTCCAAACTTTCTAGAATTATTCCGTAAAATTGGCTAATATATTCAACCCTTTTTAATGAAAAAGACTTAGCAAAATTTTGAAAAATTTAAAATATCTATACTTGCCAAATCTCTCCATAATATGAATATTTCGGGTTTTCACCGAGTTTGACCAAGTCCCCAGATCGAAGTCGTCGTCTTAGAGCGAGGTCGTCGGCTTGACTCTGTCAAATTTCGGGTTTTCACCGAGTTTGACCAAGTCCCCAGCCAACAATTTCCAAATTTCTCTCCCATGGCAAAGTCATTCAAACCCCAGCAGAGTAAAGAAGGGAAGGGGACAAATCGTAGGAGCAAGGGATGAATCTCAGTCGATCGTAGGCAATCCTACTCTCAGACGTACAATACCCTGTCCTAATTTAAGTCGTCTACAGAGGATTTGTGTCAACAATAATTCGAAATTAGTATTCGCAATTCGCTTGTACTCGCTTTCGAGCACTAACTGCATGCTTACTTGAACTTCACCGCAAGCGGCTATCGTTTTTCGTTTATTATTGATGGGACGTTGCTTTCCAGCATGGATTTTGACTTAGAGGCTTTCAGTCATTATCCTACAGATGGTAGCTTCACGGCATTAGCTGTTCAGCTAACCGTATTAACCAATTATCTGATCCAACCGTTCCTCTCGTACTGAGTTGGATTACTGTCGCAACATCATTTCATCAGTAGGGTAAAACTAACCTGTCTCAC
>JBBTSN010000133.1:0-6754 GCA_038078775.1 Patescibacteria group bacterium
TTTTCTCTCAACCACTCCTTTTCTTTACGAGAAAGAAATATCAAAAAGTTGGTGTTGTTTATCATAGCGTTACGAAAGTTCCGCTTGATTTGGTTATGGTTCGTGCATATAACGTGCAGACGAATCGTTTAGTAAAGACGGTCGTTAGCAATGAAAAAGGTGAATTCTTTTTGCGGATTTCTGAAGAGGGAACGTATCGCCTTCAGGCTGTTAAGCAGGGATTTATTTTTCCCAGTACGTATTTGGGCGATGTGAAAGAAGATGGACTGTATGTTGATGTGTATGCGGGACAGGATATTGTGCTTACCAAAGATGCTGAACCATTAACGGTTTCTCTTCCTCTTGATCCTGTAGCATCAGCTGTTCCTGCACAGGTGTTGAAGTGGGCACGTACGAAGCGTCGTATTGCTTTTGTGCTCTCTCCGCTCAGTGTGTTTGCTTCTCTTGGAATATTTGTTGTGTATATGAGTGTTTTTACGGGAGTTGTTCTTGCCGCGCAGATTCTTTTGTATGCACTTACGTGGAGAATTACTCATAAAAAGCGAAACCAAACGTGGGGGATTGTGTATGACGAAGCAACACGTCGTCCTGTGGGCAATGTGGTCATCCGACTCTTCGAACCGAAGTATAATAAGCTTGTTGACTCGCTCATTTCTGACGCAAACGGTCGTTACGTTTTTGCTCTTGGTCCTAATGAGTATTACGTTACGTTTGCGAAAGATGGTTATTTGGAGGCAACGGTAAAACCTGTCGACTTTACGAGTAGGAAGGATATTAGCCTTTTTGGCATCAACCTTCCTCTTCGTCGTAACAACGGAACCGCACATGAATAACGGCTCTGTACAAAAAAAGTATTTTTGGAGGATGCTTTCCTCCATGCTTTTGTTTGTGCAGTTTGTGAGTTTAAGTTTATTTGCTCTGCCTGCTCTTGCAGCTGCTCCTACGAATATTATTTCGTATCAAGGTCGTCTTTTAAACAGTAATCGTGCTCCGGTTTCTGATACGAGCGCGAGTATTATTTTTGAGCTGTATACGCTTGTTTCTGGGGGGTCGTGTGTGTGGTCTAATTCTTCCGCTACTTGTGCCTCTGCTACTGCTCGTACGGTGACGCTTACGGACGGATTATTTAGTGAGAATTTAGGTGATACAGCCGCGGGAGTTCCTTACGCAGCGATCGGGGACGCTATTTTTGGAGATAACTCAACGCTTTTTCTTCAAATCACTATTAATAGTGAGGTGTTGACTCCGCGCAAACAGATTGCCGCTGCGCCGTATGCGCTCAATGCCCAAATGCTCGATGGTCTTGATTCTGATACAGATGGTGCAACTGCGACGGCTCTTATCGCCTATAATTCTTCCGGAAATCTTGTGGTTACGGGAAATCCTTCCGGGTCTGGTGTTTCTGCGGGGTCGGTTTACATTAATCCTGCGAGTGCGAATACTTCCACAAATGACACGCTTTTCGGTGTTGCTCTTGAAGGAACTTCTCGTTTTCGTGTTGATGCTGAGGGTGATGTTACGGTTTTGGGAGATCTTGCTGCAAATGATTTTGCATGTACGGATTGCTTGGGATTTACAGAACTTGGAGATTCGTTGTCGGTTGATTCGGATACTCAGTGGAATCTTGGAACGGCCTCCCTCACCATTAATATGGATGATACGGGAGATTTTGTTATTCGTGATGCCGGCTCTGATCTCTTTCGTTTTCAGGATTCCGGAGTATTAAATATCACTCCATACAATACAACCCAAGCAGGGGCGGTGTTTAACTTCTCGACTTCAACAACCGGTCGCGGTGTTTCCGTTGTTAGTCAGGATAATGCAACGGATTACGATGGAAGCCTTCTTTATATAAGTCAAGAAAATACGTCTCTTACAAGCGATGCAACTGCTCTTCAGGTAGCCCAGAGTGGTGGTGGGAATGCGACAGGTTTGTATATTACCCAGGGACAGGTTGGGAATGCAACAACTTCTCCCACTGCTCAGGCTCTTGTTATTGATGTGAATGAAGCTGCTAATAACGATGAGGTTATTCTTATTCGTTCCGATGCCAGTGGCGGGGGAGTTGATACGGAGTTTCGTTTTGAGAATGATGGTGACTTTTTTGGTGATGGCGCAACCTACAATTCTGGTGCTGACTACGCTGAGTTTTTTTCTACCGCGGACACCACCCTTGGTGATTACGAGGTTGTGTGTTGGAATGCCGAACAGGCAAATGGTGTAAGGCGTTGTGAGCCGGGAAATACAAATATTGTTGGTATTATTTCTACAAACCCTGGCTTTGTAGGAAATAATCTTGTTGGAGCTGAAGGGAATTTAGAAAATAATTCCTCCTATGCTCTTGTTGGTTTGGTTGGACAGATTGAGACGAATGTTTCTGCTGACGCGGGTGCGATTAACATTGGTGATGCGCTTACAACATCTTCGTCTTTGGCAGGTTATGCTGCAAAGGCAGGAGGTGGAACGTATATTATTGGCCGTGCACTTGAGGCGCTTTCAAGCGGAACGGGAACGATTAAGGTTTTGGTACAGCCTATGTGGTATGGCGGCGACATGCTTACCATGAATGGCGAGGCAACAATGTTTACGGGTGATATTGTGCTTGGTGGTGCGAAAGCTACTGCTGCGGATGTATCTGTAGATTCCGCGGGCCTTTCTTTTGTGGGATCTGTTTGGAATGGATCTTTGGCAAGCGACGTTTCTTTGAGTATTCGGAATAACGTTCTTGGCAATGGAAATGCGCGTTTGAGCCTGCAGAATGATGATGGCGTTGATGTTATGACGTTTGGAAGTACGGGTGACCTTGCGCTTGCGGGCAATTTCTATCCTTCTGATCGTGGTGCATTGCAATACGGTGCCTACGTTTACTACGACAGTACCGATGCGGGTTACATGAGTACCAATGCTGCGGGTTGGTCATCAAACTCTTCCAATTTTGCTGAATCCTTTGTTTCTGCTGATTCTTTGGTGCCGGGTGATGTTGTTGAATTTGCCGTTGATGGTTCTGGGGTTATGCGGTCATCGGGAGAAACGTATAGCAATCGTATTGCGGGTGTTGTTTCATCGCAATCGGCATTTGTTGCAGGAAGTAGTGTTGGGACATATCCGATTGCTGTTTCTGGTCGCGTGAGTACAAAGGTGAGCGATGAGAATGGTGCAATTGCACCGGGAGATGCGCTTACCACATCAACTCGCGCAGGTTTTGCGATGAAGGCAACGAGTTCCGGTCAGATTATTGGATATGCTCTTGAGTCGTGGGTATCGGGAGAAGGAAATATTCTCGCTTTTGTTCGTCCGCAATATGCGTATGCTGGAAATTCACCCGCTCCTTCTTCGCTCGCGGTTAGCTCTCGAGATATTGAACATCTCAACGTGTCTGGAGTTTTGAGCATGAATGGTGGCGATATTGTGAGTGTTGGTACGCTTTCGGGCATTGGTACGTGGGAGATTCGCGAGAATGGTGACATTGTTACCAACGGTCAGCTTACGCAGGTTGTTGAATCGTTGCAGAACACGCGAGTTTCTACGTACGCGACAACATCTACCGAAACAATCGTTCAGCTTTCGGGGACATCTACGCTTCACAACGGTATGGCTCGTGTACAGTTTGAAGATATTGATCAAAACTATAACGACATTATTTCTCTTGATGACACGTATCGTGTTCTTGTGACGCCAGACGGTATAACGGGCCAGCTGTATGTGACCGATCGAACAAATGTGGGCTTTATTATTCGTGACTCCGATGGGGGAGAAGGAGTTTCTGTTGATTGGCTTGTGCTTGCGTATCGATACGACTTGGTACCTGAGGAGCGTGGGAATACTGATGTAACCGACGGTGAAACTGATAGTACTCATGATGTGACGGAGTCTGAGGAGGATCTTCCCGCTGAAGAAAGTGAGCTTTTAGATGAAGAGCTGGTTGATGTGGAGGGGAATGAAGAGGTCCCTCTTGTTGAAGAAGATGATGATGTGACGGAACCTGAGGATGCTTTCCCTGTTCAAGAGGATGAGTCAGCTAACGGAGAGGTAGGTGAAGAGATAGTAACTCCTGTTCCAGAAGAGACTTCTGAGCCACCAGAAACATCTCTTGAAAACACACCTTAGAGATGCGTTTTGCGTTATACTGCGCGGGTATGCAGCAATTTCTTGCCTCGATTCGTCGCTCTCATTTTTTACTTCCTCTCTTTGTTGCGATTGTCGCGGTTCCTGTGCTTGTTTTTCCTTGGTTTGTTGATGCATATGAGGTGCATAAAGCTACCTGTGCCATTGTTACCGCTCTGTTTGCCGGAATGTTTTTTCCTGCAAGGGCTTTGCGAGAACGTTCGGTGAGTCTTTTCTGGTCGTGGGCCTTCTTTCCTCTTTTGGCCTTTTTTCTTGCAACGCTTCTTTCCGCATCTTTTTCTGTCTCGTCTCCTGCGAGTTGGCTGGGCCTTGGAGGAGGGGATTATGCGAGCGTTCTTTTTATTGGATCTTGTGTGCTGATCAGTTTCCTTCTTGGACAGGCTCCTGAGAGTTTTTCTTCATTTGTTCGTGGGGTTCGTGCGTTTTGGGGTGGAGAAGTGCTTGTTATGATTGGTTTACTCACGCTTTTGTCTTTTGGTCTTTTTTCTTTTCCGGCAGCCCTTTCTCTTGGAACGCCGCATGCGCTCGCCTTTTTTCTTGGTGTCGTAACGCTTCTTTTTGTGGGTGAGATTTCTGAGGGTTCTGTTCAGCCAGTTACCAAGGTTTTTGGAGCTTTTTTGCTTGCTGCACTTTTTGTGGTCGCATTTCTTTTAGATGCCTGGGTTTTGTGGCTTCCTCTTTTTGTTGTTGGAATTGTTCTTCTTTCTTTCACGCTGAGTAAGGCTCGGGGCACGGTTGGTATGTCCCGTGTTCTTCCGGCAACTTTCCTTGTCATTATTCCTTTAGTTGGTTGGTTTTTGCCGCCTCTTTTTCAAGGAATTTTTCCTGCAGAAATTGTTCCTTCGTTTTCTTTGAGTTTTGATATTGTGAAAAATATTTGGAGTACAGGTTTTGGTTTTTTTGTAGGTTCTGGTCCGGGAACATATGGAATTTCCTATGCGCTTCATGCACTTCCTACCGTTAACTCGACACTTTTTTGGAATGTTATTTTTGAGCGTGGATTCTCGTATGTTCTGACTATTGCTACGACAGGAGGCGTGTTTACCCTTCTTTCGTTTATGGGTATTCAAATTTCTGGCATTGTTGTTGGTTTTCGCGCTTGGGCTCGTGCGGAAAGAGATGATCGCGGCAGTATTCTTGGTGTCTATCTTGCGTTTATTTTTCTTTCTGTTTCCGCGTGGACGTATGCATGGAATACGCCGCTTGTTTTCTTGATGTTTGTTCTTTTTGGTCTTTTGCTTGCCGCGGCACCCCATCGTCAGCGTACGTGGTCGTTTGCATCTTCTCCACACGTATCGGTTTTTGCTTCGTTTGGATTTGTTACTTCGCTTGTTGTGCTCTCTCTTGTTTTCTTTGTTACGGGAACGCGATATGCGGCAGAGATTGCCTACGCGCAGGCTCTTGCGTTGCAAAAGCATGGTGCAGAACTTGATGAGGTTTTGGTAAAAGTTAATCAAGCGGCATCGTTTAATCGTTGGAATGACCTGTATTATCGGGAGTTGAGCCTTCTTCTTTTACAGAGAATTAATAGTCTTGTTGCAGCTCAGGCTCCTGCTGAGCAGGTGCAAGCAGTGCTAAGCGCTGCGGTGAACGCTGCGGTTCGTGCAAGTGAGATTGGCCCACATGTGGTTGCAAATTGGGATGTACGAGGAAATATGTATCGTGAGGTTGCTCCTGCTGTTGCGAATGCGGCCGACTTTTCTATCTCATCATTTGCTACTGCCATACAACTTGCGCCGAACAATCCTCTTTACGCCGTTGGGCTTGGTCGCGCGTACCTTACAAAGGCAGATTTGCTTGCGCAAATTGCACAGACTGAAGATGAGGCTCTTAAAACTGAAGTAACTGCTGCAAAAATGGACGCTCTTTCTCGTGCTGAGGAATCATTATTGCACGCCGTTGCATTGAAGGCTGACTATACCGCTGCACGCTACTTTCTTTCTGTGGTGTACGAACGTCAAGACAAGCTTGCCGACGCCGTGAAGAGCATGGAGGTTGTGCGTGCGCTTACTCCTGAGGACGTTGGGGTTGGTATGCAATTATCGCTTTTGTACTTGCGTCAAGGAAAGAATGATCTCGCAAAGGCTGAGCTTGAGCGCATTATTGTTCTTTCGCCAACGTACGCAAATGCTCGTTGGTATCTTTCTGTTCTTCTTGAGCAAGAGGGAGATATTGATGGAGCAATTGCGCAGATTATTGAGGTAATAAAAACGAATCCTGATAATGAAGCTGTGCAGCAGCGCCTTGCGCGTTTGCAGAGCGGGGAAGTAGCAGATGATGCTGCTGAGTTGCCTGATCCGCTTCCTGAAGAGGCTTTGGTTGGTGATGGAACGGTTCTTGAGTAGTACATTACAAAAAATACCAGTTTTTGCTACCATTCACCCAAGTATGGAACCTCTCTCACCTCAAAATAAATGCACCTCCGCAGCCCTCATGCTCACTCAGGTTCGTACCTTAAAAGCCACCTTCGATGCTTCTTTTGATCGAGCCATTACCTCAGGGGATGCACAAGATGTCCTTCAGGCACAAACAGACAAAGCTACCCTCCTCTCAGCAATGGCCCTTCTACAAAATCATCTCGACTCCATTGCCTACGAACAAACATCAGACACGGAGTTCCTCACTCGCA
>JBBTSN010000134.1:0-2037 GCA_038078775.1 Patescibacteria group bacterium
TTCGCTTTACCAGGAAGACCCCAAAGACTCGAAGAAGCCACACTATACACAGTGGGGATTGAAGTCTCCTGAAGAGATAACCCTCATCCTTCTTAGTGTTAAAGACCTTAGACTGCCAAGTAGTGCCACTTTGAGTCAGATTTATGAGCAAGCAGAAGAACTAGGCCTTGAACTCTGTCCTCCAGGGGTAGGTCCACGATTTCGTTTACAGTATGTCAACCAACCGATGTATGAATGCGTTTACGTTGGGATGGAGCCAATTGCCGACTCGAACGGCGACCTGAACCTCTTCTACATGGTACGCAATAGTGACGGGTCGTGGCTCAGCAGCCGTTTATCATGGCGCACGTGGAGTGTGAACGATCAGTTCGTCTTCCGTCTTCGTAAGAAACCCTTGAAGTCTTAGTCACTTTTTGCCTGTTTTACGTTTTTTACTTACTATTCATGCCACCTATGTTAAATGTTGGCATTGTTGGACTTCCGAATGTCGGAAAATCTACGCTTTTTACGGCAATTACTAAAAAACAGGTTGATTGCGCGAATTTCCCTTTTTGTACGATTGAACCGAATATTGGTGTTGTTGAGGTTCCTGATACGCGTCTTGCGGTGCTTTCTGCAATGTCGCACTCCAAAAAGCTTATTCCCACTGCTATTGAGTTTGTTGATATTGCGGGTTTGGTAAAGGGTGCGCATGAGGGTGCGGGTTTGGGAAATAAGTTTTTGGCGAATATTCGCGAAGTCGATATGATTGCGCACGTGGTTCGTTCGTTTGAAAATAAAGACATTATTCACGTTGATGGATCGGTTGACCCCTTACGTGATGTTGAAGTTATTGAACTTGAGCTCGCATTGTCTGATTTGGTTGTTGTAGAAAAAATGCTTGATACGGTGAAAGGGAAAATGAAATCGGGAAAATCAGGTGATCTTGCTGCGCAATTTTCAGCACTTGAGAAATGGAATGCAGCACTTGCGGTGGGCACACTTGCACGAAACGTTGAACTTACCAGCGAAGAGCAGGAGGCGATGAAAGGCGTGCAGCTTTTGACGAATAAGCCGATTTTGTATGTTGTTAATGCGAGTGAGGATGATGCGAAAGATCCGGCTTGGGTTTCTCCTCTTGGTACGGGACGTTTGGCGGTTCCTGTTTCTGTCAAAATTGAAGCTGATCTTGCAGGATTGCCTGATGATGAGGCAAAAGAGATGCTTGAGGCGCTTGGCATGAAGGAGTCTGGTCTTGATCGAGTGATTAGCAAGTGCTATGAGCTTCTTGAGCTTATTACGTTTTTAACGACGGGTGAGCAAGAAACTCGCGCATGGACGGTTCATCGGGGTGCGAAGGCTCCCGAAGCTGCTGGCGTCATTCACACAGATTTTGTAAAGAATTTTATTCGCGCGGAAGTGATTGCTTACGATGATTATGTGGCGTGCAGTGGTGAGGCGGGGGCACGAGACGCAGGAAAGTTGCGTATAGAAGGGAAAGAATATGTGATGAAAGATGGAGACGTGTGTCATTTCCGAATTGGTGCATAAAAAAATCCGTCTCAGTGATGAGACGGATTTTTTTATTTAGATTGTGAATCGAAGCAATTCTCGCCCTACGTATTGTCCCTCGTGGTGATAGAAGAGATTTTGAGGTGTAGAGACGCCATTTATGGCGTCTTGTGTGTTTGTGATGAAAGGAAGGGGAGTGTAGCCAAGGCTTTTCATGATTTTTTCGGTGGGGACGGGGAAGAATTTGTCTTCGAAAAGATGTACGGGAGATGCGATGACCATGCGAGCGCCTGGTTTAAGCACCTTTTTGAGTGCGTCAAAGCTTTCCTCGTAGAGACGAGTGAGGTAGTCGATGGTCTCGACGATTTCGTTTTTATTTTCGCTTCCGCGACGAGGGCGACCGAGATATGGCTCGGTGATGAGCAGATCTACGCTTGAAGGAGGGATTTTTTCTGCAACGTCTTTTGCTGATGCGGTAATGAGTGTTGTTTTTGCGTGGAAGTGAAGTGCTTCTTCTGCCCAGAGAAGATTTGCTTCGGTGTCTGT
>JBBTSN010000135.1:0-7185 GCA_038078775.1 Patescibacteria group bacterium
GCTGTTTCTTCGGGTAGGGGAGTCTGAGCTGCGGTGTTTTGAGGCTCATCCGTTTCGTCAGCCTCTTGTTCACTTGTTTCTTCTTCACTTTCATTTTTCGTTTCTTCTGGAGTGCTTTCTTCTACAACCGCAGGAACGGTTTCTTCTGGGGATTCGTCGATATTCATAACTGGACGCCCATAGTACATAATAGCTCCGGCACCACACACGAAAAGTACTGCAACAATAAGAGTAATGACCGTTGTTTTTTGCATAGATAAAGAAAAGTATACGCGGTGAGGAGTTTTTGGCAATATGTGCAAAGATGTCTTTATTTGGTAGAGTTTGCTTTATATGTCCTCCGATTTTTCTGACGTTCTTCGTGCTGCAGATCTTCGGGTGACGAAGCCTCGTCTTGCAGTTCTTGCATTTCTTTCCATGCAGAAGCGTCCAGTGAGCTTGCAGCGCATCGCAGCCTATGTAAATGGAACGAATCTCACTACTGTGTATAGAATGATTGAAACCTTTTTAGAAAAAGGAATTCTTCGCGGTTGTGACGTTGGTCATGGGCATATGGATTATGAGCTTGCAGATTTACCCCATCATCACCACGTGATTTGTACTTCGTGTGGACTTATTGAAGAAGTTGAGGAATGCTCTGACAACGAACGGCTGCACAAAAAAACGTTGCGTGCATCAAGAAAGTTTTCAGCAATTACTGATCATCAATCGACATTTTATGGACAATGTACATCTTGTGTATGAATAGCTGAATCCCCCAGAACTTTTTAGTTCTGGGGGATTTTTTTGTTTTGGGTGAGGTGATGAACAGGTTACTCTGGTGTGTCTCCGTTTCCATTGAACGGACGGTTTCCGTTATGAGCGCTTTCGTTTGGAAGGAATTGTGCAGGGATGTTATTTGTTTTTGCCCATGCTTCGTTCATTCTTTTTTGATCCTTAAGAGTTTCTTTGCGCTCTTCAGGCGTTGCATCCTTTAAGGATTCCATGAGTGCTTGCATATCATCACGATGTGTACTGATTGCATCTGCCTGTTCCTGTGTGATGATACCGTCAGTTACGGCTTGTGCGAGCCGTTCTGCCTGGTGCTCTTCACGGTTTGCTTCCATTTCTGCACGTTGTTCAACAAATACTGCTTTCACCTCTTCAACGCTTACTCCGAATTCATTCGCAAGTGCTTGCATGAGGTTTTCCATGCCAATGCCGTGAGGATTGGTGTTTTCTGCTGCGAATGCTGACATGACACCAACGCTTCCGGTTCCGAATGTAGCGATAGTTGCAGCGGCAATCATGCCTTTCTTTATAGTCATCATAGTAATAGTGGTTATGAATGAGTGCAGAAATGTATTGCATTTCGCATATAGACTATATAAAAAGGCTCGTGAAGAAATTATGAAGCCTTGTGGATGGGGAGAGATACGATAGCTGTGGTGCCTTTTTCGGGGGTGCTGGTAAATTGTAGAGTGCCTTTGTGGTTTTTGATGGTTTGTTCAACGATGGCAAGACCGAGTCCGCTTCCTCCTTTGCTTCTTGTTCTGCTTTTCTCTGCTCGATAGAAGCGCTCGGTAAGATGCGTAAGTTCCTCGGCATTCATTCCAATACCCGTGTCTTTTATTTGAATATTTACCTGATTTTTTCTTTTTTCAAAAGAAATCGTGACGTTTCCTTGTGGCTTATTGTAGGTGATTGCATTTTGAATAAGATTTACGAATGCTCTTTCAAGTGCTTCTTTGTCGCCCACGATGGCGATATTTTCGTTATTTGGGAGAAGGGTGATGGTACATGATTGTTTTTCTGCGAGCGGCTGCATTCTTTGCACGATGTCATGAAACATTTCTTTGCATGAAATACTTCTTGTTTTGGTGTTGTATTGTTCTGCGCGAGAAAGCGTAAGGATGTTTTGAAGAAGGTTGTTCATACGGTCAACTTCTTCAATCGCTTCGTGGGTATTTATTTGTATTGCATCGTTTCCTTTGCGTTTGATGTTTTCTAGGGATGTTCTGAGTATGGTGAGTGGCGTACGAAGCTCATGTGACGCGTCATTTAAGAAGCGTTGTTCTTTTTCGTAGCTTGCGTGGAGTGGTGCGAGCGTGAGTCCTGCAAGAAAATAGCCGAGTATGCCTGCGAGAATAAGGAATGTACCATTGACGATGAGCATGATGCTTTGAAGATCTTCTTGTACTTCGGCTGCACTTGGTTTGACGGGACGGGGGGTTTTATTTTCGATGTTCGTCTCTATTCGGTTTTCGAATCGAGGAGCGATACGACTCAGGAAGAGTGTGCGCGTTATTTGGCTTGAGATTATGAGAATGATTGCAACAATGCAAAAATAGAAAATCGATAATGCAAGTTGTGTGCGAAAGATGTGTTTACGGAATAAGCTGATAGCCTTTACCCCAGACCGTGCGAAGACGTTTTCCATATGTGGGAGGAAGTTTTTTACGAAGGTTTTTTACGTGAACATCAACCACGTTGCTAAGTGAGTCATAGAACCGATCCCATACATTGCTGAGTATATCCTCTCGTGTGATTACCGTTCCTTGATTGCGGAGAAGATATTCGAGTATGCCGTATTCTCTGAGCGTGAGATCGAGCATTTTTTTTCCTATAGTTACGGTTTGTGTTCGAGTGTTGAGGGCAAGGTCGTGATAGGTAAGGATGTCGTTTTTGAGTTCGGGTTGTCGACGCATAAGCGCGCGAATGCGTGCGGTGAGTTCGTCGAATGAAAAAGGTTTTGTAAGGTAGTCGTCGGCGCCTCCATCAAGACCGGTAATTTTATCGGCTGTTGCATCTCGTGCTGTGAGTATGAGAATGGGTGTTAAAACGCCTTTTGTGCGAAGAGAGCGGCATGTGGTGATGCCGTCTTGCTCGGGCATCATGACGTCCATAAGAATAACTGCGTATGCATTTTCTCGTGCGAGCTGTTCACCGATTTTTCCGTTTTCTGCCGTGTCTACGGTATACCCGCGAGCCGTAAGACCCTCGGCAACATTGCACCGAAGCTTGGGTTCATCCTCAATAAAAAGAATGCGCATATCCGTGGGAGTATATGCTTCTTTTTATGAAGAATCAATGAAGATCGTCTCCCCTTGCATAATGGGATAGATAAGCCTATGGTGGATGTGTAAGCCATTATTCGTAAAGGTATTTGTATGTTGTACACCATTGCGATCGTGTTACTTGTGCTTTGGCTTTTGGGCTTTGTTGGTTTCCATGTTATGGGAAGCTTTATTCACATCTTGTTAGTGGTCGCTATTATCTTGTTCCTTGTGCGTGTTATTCGTGGTGAGAATCCCTTGAAATAATAAAAAAACCGCGTTTCGTATCTGTAGGGAACGGTTTTAAACCGTTCCCTACGCATATGATGAAACGCGGTTTTTTTATTTGATGTAACGTTGGTACACCCTTTCGTATCCTTTCGTCATTTTTTCAATACTAAAAAGTTTTTCTGCACGATCTCTTGTTGCTCGTCTGCTGATTTTTCCAATTTTCTTTACTGCTGCCGCCATTTGTTTTTCTGTTTTTACGATGTATCCCGTTTCTCCGTCTTGTACCACTTCACTTACCGCGCCGTTATCAAAGGCGATAACTGGCGTGCCGCAGGACATCGCTTCGATCATGACGAGACCAAATGTTTCTTTTGCAAGTGTGGGGAAGAGAAGTGCTTTTGCGTTTTGCATGAGGTCGATTTTTTGTGTGAGATCGGCTCGCCCGATGTAGCGTATAAGTTGACCATCGATGTGTGGTTCGATTTCGTTTGACCAGTATGTTTCCTCGGGGTTGCTGATTCCCGCGATAACAAGTGGGGTATTTGTTGCTTTTGCGACGGCGATAGCGTGGTGTACGCCTTTATCTTTGGTGATTCTTCCAAGATACAGGAGATAGTCGCCACCGGTTTCACTAAATGCGTAAATTTTTGTATCGATACCGTGATAAATATTTGCTACCCAATTGAGCATGGGAAGCTGTTCACGTTGCGCGTGGCTAAAGCTGATAAATTTTTCCTTTTTGAATTTAAGGAGATGGGGAAGGATTTCTGGGGAGACGGGGATATGCACCGAGTGAAGAGTTGTGGTTGCAACGAGAGGTGAGAAAAAGCATCCGATGAGTGAAAAATGATCGTGAATAATATCGAATTTTGTTGCTTGGCTAAAGCAAAGAGAGGTTGTGGCGAGATTTTCACGGAGAATTTCCCCTTCAGAAGCCCCTCGAAGTGCGGCATGTGTGGGAACTGTTGCGTGAACTTTAGCAAGGGTTTCTGCATCGCCAGCGGAAAAAAGCTCAACTTCATGTCCTTTTTTTACCAATGAATTACATAGGTTTCCTACGAAATTGTGTACTCCGTAGGGGGATTCTTCGCTCACGCGCCGATAAACCGAACATAATTGCGCTATTTTCATAGGGTGTGGGTTTACTTACAGGACTCTTCTCTGCGCCTTTTTCAAAACGAGCTTTTAAGAGTGTATAGAAGATTTTATCTTTTTTCAAAAAAAGTACTCTTATGCTAGGATGCCTCTATGCACCATCTCGGGTTAGATATATATACCCATAAAGATCTTACATCGGCCCGACTCTTTTTTGAGAAGGTATTTGCAGAGCATGTACCGCAGCTGCCCCGGAAATTGCCTTCGTGTCAGATAAGTATTGTAATTCCTGTTTTCGGAGAGCGGATTGATCGACTTAAGATGCAGATAGAATCATTTGAGCGCCAAACGCTTTCAAGGAAGTTTTTTGAGGTTATTTATATTGTAAATAATGATATTTCAGATGGCACAAAAGAATGGAGAGATGTATATGATAAGAATCAGAAAGCAATTTCTTTTTTAAAAAAATATAAAGGAATCTCTCTTTTTGTTATTGATCGTAGCTCAAAGGGAAAAGAGATAAAGAATTGTAATGTGGGTAGCGCGCGTAATAGGGCGCTTGCGGAGGTATGCGCGCGTTATTTTTTACAAAAAGAAGATGGTATTCTTTTTCAAACTGATGCAGATGTTCGTTTAGACAATAAGAGACACTTGCAAAAGATACTTTCTGCTTTTCGTAATGACTCTCGTATTTTTGGTGCATCAGGAGGGGTTATTTATGAAATCGATCCCGATACCGAGGATGCTGCCGTAAGGAAAGAGTATATTAAATATTTTGATTGTATTCGATACTCTTTTCAATGGAATACATTATTACGTGAACTGCACGTAAAAGATTTGCCACTCCCTGCATTTCCTACTCGTTTTTCTGGTATGCATATGATCACTCGTGTCATTACCTCTGCGGTTATAGGGGGTGTTCTTGAACGTGGTTTTGCTGAAGATACTCTTTTTGGTAAAGCGATAGAAAAATACGCGGAGAAAAAAGGGGGCTATATTTTGCCTAAGCGAGAAGAGTGGTATGTAATTTCTGCATTACGCGAATCTTTTCGTACGGAAGCTTCGTACGGAACTGCGCTTACTAAGATCATACAAAATAAAGCGGCTTTTGTTATTTCAGAAAAGGCGCCTTATTTTCCTTATTTTATGAATAAGATGCTTTCTGATTTGAGGAAGATGAAATCTCTCGATGAAGCTTTTCTTTTCCTTTATCCCAAAAATACCTCTTTGCATTTGCTAACCAAAAAAGATGTAAAGGATTTATTACGTGACCTTGGTGAAGCTCGGGGGAATAACGAAAGGTATATTGCTTATAAAAAATGGAGAATAAAGCATAGGGGGACTAAGCGTGGACCTTTGGAAGAAATGTATTTTCAAGATTATCCTCTTATAAAGCTTACAAAATACCGTTTAGATAAGTTAAAGAAGCTGCTTCATGTGGATCCTAAGAAGCGTTTGCACTTTGAGAATGTGACAAAGAATTTTCATCATTTTAGAAAACCTAAATTATGAGATCTCTTCGTATTATTGTTGATTATTCCATCACAAATCTTGCGGTACAGGCAGGCGGTATTGAGAATTCTGCAAAGAAGATGATTGAGGGTTTACGCGTTTGTGGTGCTGAAATGTTCCCTATTCGTCTGCGCTTCACGAGCGAATGTATTGTTCCTCAGACGCAGAAAAATAATGAGGGTGAATTTACATGGCATGAACTTCATGTTCCTCATGAGATTGGTGAGGCTTTTAGTGCTGAACAGTTTTCTTGGAGATCTGTTGATCGGCTTGTTGTTGAAGAATATGTTAAGTTTTTTAAAGAAGTACAGCCCGATCTCATTCTTATCAATGGGTTTCCTTGGTTTCAACATTATCTTGTTCAGGCTGCCCGTACTGCGCATATTCCGTATATTATCTTGCATCATGGGTTGGTGTATAAAGAGTTGCCATATATTGCTATTTCCTCGAGTGCGCGTCATCGTGTAGAGATGTGGGAGAGAGAGGGTTCCGATAAGGCTGCAGGAGAAATATTTATCACACAACAAAGTTTGCGTGTGTGGAGAGATAAAAATATTTTGTCGCGTAAAAATAGTGATTTTGTCGTTCCCTTACCCGTTGATGACATTTTCTTTGCGAGAAACAAGGTGTTTCGAGTGCCAAAAGATAAAGTTCAAATAGGGTGGGTGGGGAGATGGGATGCGCTCAAACGTCCCGAGTATGTTGCGCAGATTGCTTCGCATCTTAAAAGGACTCACGATGTTCATGCAGTTACACGTGTAACTAGAAATTCCCTCATTCTTTTTACTGAAGAGGTATTTTCTCGACAAGTTATATTACATGCTCCAATGCCTCCCGTTGAACTTCATGTATTTTATGCTTCACTTGATGCCTGTATTTTACCGAGTGCGTTTGAGGCTATGGGAAAGGTAGTTATTGAAGCGGCGGCGTCCGGAATCCCTACATTTATTACTGAAGATGTTTGTTTATCTGACATATATCATCAAACAAACATGCAGGATTTCTTTTTGACGGGGAAAGATATAGGAGAAGATGTGAAGTGTATTCAGAGAAATAGGAACAAGAAATGTACTCCTGAATTTTTAGCATATGTAGAGAATGAGCATCGTGAAAGCGTTGCATATCCACGTTTGTATAAAGCGCTATGTGATATAAACAATATAGTGGGGAATTAGGTGTTTTTTACCTATGGATTTTATGAAAAGAATTTTTCCTTGGATGATGGTGTTTCTTGGCGTGTGTTTGCCGCAGCAACTTTTTGCGGCATCATTAGCTGAGCAGCTTCGGGGAGAATTCTTCTTGCGGTTGAGGC
>JBBTSN010000136.1:0-7056 GCA_038078775.1 Patescibacteria group bacterium
GTATTTGAACGGAGCGCCGCATTTGGGTTTTGCGCTTGAGGCAACGCAAGCAGAGGTCGCTCAGCGTCAGGCAGATTGCGATGCAAATGACGAAGCATGCAAAACGCAAGCACAAACCGAAGTTGCTCGTGCATCAGGCGTTGCCGCAGCGTGTGAGGGTCTTGAGACTGATTTCATGGAAAACTGTGTAACATTAATCGCACAAGAAAAGAAGGATAGCTCATCCTGTGATTCACTCTCCGCAGAAGCACAAACAACGTGCGTCGACTCGGTACTGCTTGCGCGAGTTGCTGACGGCGAGGGTATGGCGCTTTGTGATGATGTAACAGATTCTTCAAAAAAGAATTCGTGTGAAGCATTAGTTACCGCAACGGCTCGCTCTTCGGGAGAATGTGCGAAATATGGTGTTTCAGAAGATGTTTGCGATGCACAACGAGTTATCGATGATTTGCTTGCTGCTGGTAATTTTAGCGGATGTGCAGAGCTTTCCGAAGAAGAACGTGTTCAGTGCACAGAAATATTTTCATCAACCGATGCTGACGTTGATGGCCTTACGGCGCAAAAAGAAGCCGAGCTTGGAACCTCAGATGCAAACGCCGATACCGACGGCGATGGATATGCTGATGGAGAAGAGGTTTCGGCAGGGTATAATCCACTTAAATAGCTTCTATGTTTGATGACGCTCAAGAACCTAAAGACATGTTTGCTGACGTTCCCGATCCTTCGGCTCAGCAAAAAAAGACAGCACAACCTACTGTAGCTGCTCCACAGCCACAAATAATTTCTCCTGCATCAGCAATGCAGTACAGCGAGCCAAAAAGTGGCGGTGCAGGTTTGCGTTTGATCGCAGTTATCCTCATATCTTTGGTATGTATTGGAGGTGCGGGCTATGCCGCGTATCGCTTCATGGTAAAAGATGCAGTTTCTCAGCAGGTTTCCGATGTTATTGAAGGGGGAACAGAGAGTACAGATGATGAAACCGATACAAC
Source organism: Patescibacteria group bacterium (assembly GCA_038078775.1). Classification (GTDB taxonomy): domain Bacteria; phylum Patescibacteriota; class Patescibacteriia; order UBA9934; family UBA9934; genus JAGORL01. The sequence goes on from JBBTSN010000136.1 coordinate 990, forward strand.
CACGAACACAACTCCTGTACCGGATACAGAAACTGATACAGAAACTGACGTTGGTCCAACCGCAGTTGTTGACAGCGATGGTGATGGTCTCTCAAACGAAGAGGAGCGTATCGTGGGAACGTCGGTCACAAAGCCAGATACGGATCGTGATGGTTTGGGTGATAGGGAAGAGGTGAAGAAATACGACACCGATCCAAAAAAAGCTGACACCGATGGTGATGGATACGACGACGGTGCTGAAGTTGAAAACGGGTATAATCCAAATGGCGAAGGAAGGTTGTTAGAGATACCTGAATAATCGGGCCTATGTTTGAGAGGGGGAAAGCAGCGCCAGAACCGCAAGAAAAAAGCGAAGAGATCATTGGAAAAGATATTCCGATGCGCGTATTTAGTATGCCCGAAGAATTGCGCGGAAGGGCGGCTATTCTCCAAGAAGAACCAAAAAAAGAAGCGGTACCCGAGGCACTTCAGCCTATCATTATTCCTGTTCCTCTTCCTGCAGAACCTCAGCCAGTCATTCTTAAGAAGCGTGTTTCCCCGGTGCTTATTATTTTGCTTATTTTGGTATTGATGGGCGGAACCGGAGCAGGCGTGTGGTGGTACGTGGTTACCTATGCAAGTCCTCCACAAATTATCGAAACGCCTACTCCAGAACCTGATCCCGTCCCAACGCTAGATCCAGAACCAGAAGAGCCTTTCCCGGGAACCGATACGGATACCGACGGCCTCACCAACGTTGAAGAGCTCCTTTACGGAACAGATTTCCGTTCTCCAGACACCGACGGTGACACCTTCCTCGACGGAAACGAAGTATTCCATCGGTACGATCCAAACGGACTCGCGCCTTCAACGCTGCTTGATACCGGCGCAGTGCGCGTTCTTGAGCGTGCTGATGTACCGTTCACACTTTACTACCCTGCATCGTGGAGCCTTTCCGCAGCTTCAACAAATGGAAAAGTAACTTTCCGTTCCGAGGAAAATGGCTCTATTGAGCTTACATACGAAGAAAAAGATTCGCTGACCGATCTTTCTGCATGGATGAAGGCTGGAGGAATTTCCGCAAAAGGCGCCGAAGAAACCATGACCAAAGAGGGCTACCCCGCACGAAGTACAGAAGATGGGAGAACCGTGTATCTCGATTTGGGTGATTGGGTTGTTTCTGCGGTGTACGATTTGGGCGATACCATGAGCATTGAGTTCCTTCAGACGTTCAAAATGATGATGAATAGTGTTGATGTGATTGAGGGTGCAGATGCGACCATGGATACTATGGATATCGAAACGGTATTAAGTGAAACAGGCGGAGATACGCTAGAATAGTCATGATTACCTTTGACGTATCTCAGGAACTCCTTCCGAAAAAATGGCGCTTCTCGCGTCAATTTTTTCTCAAAGCTGCAAAAGCACTTGCGGATGCTTTGCCAAGCGCAGAAGGGGAGCTGCATCTTCACATCGTCAACGAAAATGAAATTCGCAGGCTCAATCGCATGCATCGGGGAAAAGATAAGGTGACAGACGTACTTTCGTTCCCCTCGGGAGATCTTCCTATTTTTGGAGAGCTCGGGGATGTACTTATTTGCTTTGAGCAAGCAGAACGGCAGGCAGAGGGGGATATTCCGCTTGAGCTATGTGACCTTCTTGTCCATGGTACGCTTCACGTACTTGGATACGATCACGAAGTTCCTACAGATGCAGAGGTCATGTTTCCGCTCCAAGATAGGATTGTGAGAGACATTCTTTTGTGAAGTGTGAAGTTAAAAGTTATTTCCGCCAAAGGCGGATCCGCCTTTGGCGGAAGTTATGAAGTGAATGGATGTTATGTTTTGAGGAGCTAGGCATGTGTACAAATTTCTTACCTAGCATAACTAGCCTTCTAGCCCAACTCTATAAAAAACACAATTCACTTCAAACTCTTAACTCAAAACTTCAAACTTTTCTCTATGATTTCTCCCCGACTCTTTATAAAAAGCCTGCGCCATGCGTGGCGTGGATTGTGTGACGTTGCACGCGCAGAGCAGAGTTTTCGTTTGCAGCTGGTCATGGGCGCAGCGGTGGTATTCTGTGTAGTCACGTTGCCTCTCTTGGTCTGGGAGCGAATTCTCCTCATACTGCTCGTGGTGAGTGTTTTGGTGCTCGAAATTGTGAATAGCATTTTTGAGCGATTGGCTGATGCGGTGCATCCACGAATGCATCCCACGGTACGGGAAATTAAGGATATGATGGCAGGCGCGGTATTATTGGTTGCGTGCACATCGGCAATTGTCGGATGTGTTATCATTTTCCCTCACCTGGCAAGCCTTTTTTGTACAAGTGCACTCCCGGGAGTTTTGAGTGTCACGTGTGCATGGTAAAATAGTCGGGAAGACGCTTTTGGTTGTATGGCTGATGACATTATCACAGGACTTGATATTGGTTCCTCGGTCATTCGTCTTGCTATTTGCAAGAGTTCTTTGGACGAAGACGGAAAACCACAGGTTCAGCTTATGGGCGCTATCGCCTCTCCCTCCTCGGGTATTCACCGTGGGGCTATTTCGAGCATGGAAGATGCAGTCTCGGCAATTTCTCGTGCACTTGAGCGCGCAGAACGCATGACGGGCGTACAAATCAATTCCGCATGGGTTGCGCTTTCTGGGCAAAACAGTGCTATTCAGGCAAGTCGTGGAGCGATTGCGGTTGCACGTCCTGAGGGAGAAATTAGCGAAGATGATGTTGAGCGCGTGGTTGAAGCAGCAAAAACCGTTGCCATTCCTGCAAACTACGAAATTTTGCATGTTATTCCAAAATCTTTTTCCGTTGATGGTCAGCGGGGCATTAAAGATCCCGTTGGCATGTCGGGTATTCGTTTGGAGGTTGATTCCATGATCGTCGAAGCGCTTTCTTCGCACGTGAAAAATCTCACCAAGAGTATTTACCGTACAGGTCTTGATATTGATGAGGTAGTTTTTGGTCCACTCGCAACTGCTGAGGCGATTCTCACGCAACGTCAAAAAGAACTGGGTGTGTGCATGGTAAACATTGGTGCAGCAACCACATCTCTTGCCGTTTTTGAAGAGGGCGACCTTTTGCATACCGCGGTGCTTCCACTCGGAGGGGATCATGTCACCAACGATATCGCTATTGGCTTGCGTACTTCTATCGATATTGCCGAACGAGTAAAAATGGCGTACGGACATGCGGTTCCAGATGTGATTGATCGTAAGCAAACCATTTCGTTGGCGGAATTCGGGGTAGAAGCTGCAGAAGAAGTAAAGCGTCGGTTTATTGCAGAGATTATCGAGGCTCGCATGGAAGAGCTTTTTGAGCTCGTTGATGCAGAGCTTCGAAAAATCGATCGTTCTGGAATGCTTCCGGTTGGTGCACTTTGTTCGGGTGGCGGCATGAAGCTTGAAGGCGCACTTGAGGTAGGGAAGCGCGTACTCCGTTTACCTTGCGCACTCGGTGCTCCCGTACATGTCACAAGCGTACTTGATGAACTGTATGACCCCGCATTTGCAACCGCAATCGGTCTTGCACAGTGGGGCCATGGCATCAAAACACTTTCTCAAAAAGGATTCTCGCTCGGAAATTTGTTCCGTTTTAAGAGCGCAGACAAAGTCGCAACAAAAATGCGTGATTGGATGAAAACGTTTTTACCTTAGCCCTATTTCAGGCTTTTTCGAAAGTAAATACATAAAAGAACAGCGAAAAATACAGGAGTAATACAAAGTGTGTACACCCCGAATACCTGTGGGTGATTCGATTGACGTTTTCGCCCACTCCGATACGATTTTGCTGTACTATGGCGCAAATTAAACCCGATATCGAAACCTGTGCAAAAATAAAAGTCATCGGTGTTGGAGGAGGTGGGGGAAATGCGCTCAATCGCATGGTTGCCGAGGGCATTCGTGGTATTGAATTCATTGCCGTAAACACCGATGCCCAGGCGCTCCATGTCAACATTGCTCCCATGAAAATCCCGATTGGAAAATCGGTTACCCGTGGTTTGGGTGCGGGCATGAATCCAGAAATAGGAAAAAGTGCGGTCGAAGAAAGCGCTGCAGATATTCGCACGGCTCTTGCAGGTGCAGATATGGTTTTCTTAACCGCAGGTTTAGGTGGAGGAACCGGGAGTGGCGCAGCGTCAGCAATTGCAAAAATTGCACGCGAAGTAGGCGCGCTCACCGTTGCGGTTGTCACCAAGCCATTTATTTTCGAAGGCCCTCAGCGTAAACGCATTGCCGATGATGCGCACGCAGAGCTTTCTCAACACGTCGATACCATCATCACCATTCCCAACGATCGCGTGTTACAAATCATCGACAAAAACACCACCATTCAAGAAGCTTTTAGTATTATTGATGACGTCCTACGACAGGGAGTTCAAGGTATTGCAGAAATGATTACTACTGCAGGAGAAATCAACGTTGACTTTGCTGACGTAAAAGCAATCATGCAAAACTCCGGTTCTGCACTCATGGGAATTGGAAAGGCAAAGGGCGAGAATCGCGCAATTGAAGCAGCAAAACAGGCAATCGCAAGTCCGTTGCTCGAAGTTTCTATTGATGGCGCAAAGGGTATTTTGTTTACCGTTACCGGCGGAAAGAATGTAACCATGTTCGAGGTAACCGAGGCATCAAAAGTCATTACAAGTGCCGCTGATGATGATGCAAAAATCATCTTCGGTCTTATTCGCGATGAAGCCCTTGATGATGAAATTCGCGTAACCGTGGTTGCAACCGGATTTGATAACCGTGACCATCGCCGCGCACCTTCGCTTGGCGGAGAGGTAACCATCGCTGCAAAGAGCGGTTGGCAGCAAAGTCCACTCAAGTCTTCGCCGTTTGCAAACGCGCCAACGCAAGGTGCATCATCAGCATTTGGCGGCAATCAGCAGCAACAAGTCGCGCAGCCCGTTGTTGCGCAGCAAAATGATTCCCCCTTTGGCCGCCGTGCATTCTCCGCGCCCATGCAAGAAGACGAAGTTGTTCCCGCGCAGGTCGATCGCCGAACCATTTCCTTTCCAGCACCTCAGCACGCCGCTCCACAATCTTCACGTCCATCACAGGCTCCCTCTGCGGCAGATGCGCAAAAAGATGAAGAAGGTGAATGGGCAATTCCCGCGTTCTTGAGGAAGAAGATGATGTAGATGTTTGATGAAGTGTGAAGTTAGGAAGAGATGAGGGGTGGCAGACAACAGATAAAAGACGACAGAATCCGGATACCTTTCATTTCCCATCTGCCGTCTGTCGTCTGCTGTCTTTTATCTAAAAAAGCACCAATCACTTCATACTTTTAACTTCAAACTTCCCAACTTCACTATGCGTTGTCCCGTCTGCAATTTCAAATCAACGCGCGTGATTGACTCTCGTCTTATTGCGGATGGCGGTGCGGTGCGTCGTCGCAGAGAATGCGAAAAAGAAAAGTGCGCATTTCGTTTTTCGACGAGCGAGGAAATTGAATTGCTCGACATCATTGTGGTAAAAAGAAACGGTCGTCGCGAGCAATACAATCGCGAGAAAATTATCCTCGGTGTGAAGCGCGCACTCCAAAAGCGTCCGTATACCGAAGCAGATCTTTTTTCGCTCATTCATCACATTGAGCGCGACATTCAAAAGCATCGTGGAGGAGAAATTACGAGCTCAGGAATTGGGGACATTGTTGCCAAACGGCTCAAAAGTTTTGATAAAGTTGCCTACATCCGGTTCGCATCGGTATACAAGCAATTTGATGATATAGAAACATTTGCAAAAGAGCTAAAAAAGATCTCTGGAGAGAAAAAAGAAATACCTGAGAAAGAAGAAGGCTAGACCTCTGCTATACTTCTCTCATATGGAGGAGGCACGTACGCGGATTGTGTGCACGATTGGACCGGCTTCATCTTCACCAATTCTGCTTGCACGCATGATGCGCGCGGGCATGGATGTTGCACGGCTAAACTTTTCTCACGGCACGCACGAGGAGCATGCGGCGCTTTTTCGTTCTGTGCATGCGGCAGCAAGAAAGATAGGGAAGACGGTTGCGATTTTGCAAGATCTGCAAGGACCAAAGATTCGTGTCGGTACGATTGTTGCCGAAGGCGTTTGCGTGA
>JBBTSN010000137.1:0-2049 GCA_038078775.1 Patescibacteria group bacterium
GGATCAAAACGATAGCTATGGGCGTTTTTAATCATCGAACGGAATTTGAGATAACGAAATGTTCTTCAATGTTGCCCAACGCGAGTAACAATTTTCCCGTTCGGAAGAGTTCGGAAGAAAATGTCTCCCGGCTGTTCAATAAAAAGTGCGATTGCAACAAGCATTTGGAGAGGGAGCGAAATGATAATAAGAAAAAGTGCACCAACAATATCGAACAAGCGCTTATAAATTGCGCCCCAACCATCAAGCGGTGTTTTCGGCACCTCAATAACTGGAGAGTCCCCAAAAGAGTGAGTAATAGGGCGAAGCGTGCTTCCTGCAAAAAGATCGGCGCTATAGAGAAAAGAAAGATGTTCGTTATCGGAAAAGGTCTTTGTTGCAAGTACTTCTTCACGAGATGCATCGGGATTTGCAAGAAGCAGGCCATCAATACGGCCCTCTCTGCGAAGGGTGCGGAGCTTTTTTTCTGCATCAGCGGTAAAGTGGGGGATGTTGAGCACAACGCGATAGCCCCAGCTTGGATGGAGTGCGAGCGTCTGTAAAAGATTTTGGCTGGTTTTCGTCTTTCCAATAACCACAAGCGAAGTAACGTCAAAGCCAAACAAACGAAGCGCTTTTTGCAAAAATCGTGTAGCAATACGTGTTGCCGAAACAAAAAGAATCGCCAATCCCCACGCGGCTAAGATAATAAATCGCGAATCAAACAGCTCACGAGAGAAAAACGCAATCGCCAAAATAAGCGCCATGGCAGCAGAAGAAGAAATTCCCACGCGAAGCACTTCCTGCAATATTCCGCCCTTGGGACGAACAACGTACAAGCCAGAAAGCGCGAAAACAACAAGATACATTGACGCAACAATCATGGCAGTCATAATGTACTCACGATAGGTGAGTGCAAACTGCACGGGAATATATTCCGTAAGCCACGGTGCAAAACGCAAACTATACGCAAATGACGCAGCAACAAGGAGTGCGAGGTAATCAAGGGGTACCAAAAGCGTAGCAAACGCTAAATCTGCACGACGCATATGGTGTGATTATATCACCGTAGGGGCGGAACATCTTCAGCCCGTTGTTTCAGGTATAAAAAAATACGAGCGAGAAGCTCGTATTTTTTTATACCTGGTCAAATCATAAGCCGAATTCTGTCGGGGATGATCATCTCTCTGGGCGCATGATTGCTCATACGCTCAACGCGAGCTACCAAATTTGCTCTTGCACCAAGACGGGTTTGCCACCACTGCATGTCACCATGCAGGGAGTGAGGAAGCTTGCGCACCCCACACGTTTCACCTTTTGCCTCCATGAACGAATCGAAGGAGGTTTGAATGTCTCTGTTGCGTCCGTCCGAAGGGTTTCCCCAACGTGCAGACCCCGCTCCTTCTTACGTCGGAACGAGACTTTCCCTCAGCTTACGCTGGGTTGCCGTTAGCAACGTCTTTTCTGCGATTACGATTGCTCGTAAAAGGGTGTTCGGACTTTCCTCCCCGCACTACTCGCTCCGTTTCACTGTGCTCGGGATGTTGGGGCTTGCCCTGTATTCGAACGAGCGAAGCGAAGTGAGTGGTACAGGGTGACCATCTCATTGGCCAGGTCGAAAGATTCTAACAAAAAAAGAGAAAAAAGAAAAGATACTCGCTTAAAACAGAAACGCGGCCCACGGAGCATTCATTCTCCCCCTCCAAAGCTCCAAACGGAGCGAGGGGGGAGAATGCATACAACGTGAGCCGCTGAAGCGCGGTTGAGTCGGGACGAACGGGAGCAAATGCCCCGACGTCCCGACTCTTCTCTCCGATTTACCGTCCGTTGCTGAGCCGGAGTACCCGGCCGACGAACGAACCGACGGTGATGCTGGCGGCATTACAGATCGGCCGGGCCTTGAGACCCGAGTTCGGGATCAGCACCCAGATCTTGTGGGCCTGTTCCTTTGGAATTACGGGCGTACTATAAAACCCGTGCTTGCTCCAGATAGACCGGACCTGGTCCCCGATCGCGTGCCCCGGACGTCGCGCGCGAGCACTCGCGAGCTCCGCGAGGCACAATGCCCAG
>JBBTSN010000138.1:0-2863 GCA_038078775.1 Patescibacteria group bacterium
AACTGATGGCACGATTGATCCTTCGGAAGCTCTTGAACAAGCAACCAAAATTCTCATCAACCACTTTACCTGGATGCAGGGGCAATTGAGCCACGCATCTTTGACTGAACAAATTGTTCGCGCCACGGAGGAAGGGCCGAAGAATGACGAATAACTATGCGTCATAATAATAAAAATAAAATCTTGAGTCGCAAGGCTCCGCTCCGAAAAGCGCTCATCCGCGATCTCGTTACCGCAATGGTAACGCATGAACGCATTGAAACGCCGTTCGTACGCGCAAAGGTTGCACGCCAGCAGCTCGAAAAGCTGATTACGGTTGCAAAAAATCCTACGCTCCAGGCACGTCGTCGTTTGCTTGCATTCTTCACTACAGATCAACCTGTAAAAAAGATGCTCGAAGTAATCGGCCCCCGCTATGCGGAACGCAAGGGAGGCTACACCCGCATTACCAAAATGGGTCACCGTCTTGGAGATGCTGCGGAAACCGCTATCATTGAATTCGTGTAAATATGACCAAGACTATTGAACGCAAAACCTATACGGTAGACGCTTCGGATAAAATCCTTGGTCGTATGGCAACGGATATTGCTCGTCACCTCACCGGAAAAACCAACACTTCGTTTCAGCCGCACCTCGATGTAGGCGACTACGTTACGGTGAGCAATGTTGCAAAGATGAAGGTTACCGGAAAGAAGTACGAACAAAAGGTGTACCACCACCATTCCGGTCACCCAGGTGGTATTAAGTCCAAAACGATGCGCCAGTTGTGGGAGCAAGACCCTGCGCTCGTTCTTCGTGCAGCAGTTTCTCGCATGCTTCCTAAAAACAAGCACCGTGATACGCGCATGCAGCGCCTCACTATTTCCTAAGGCATATGGCAGAAACCTATTTTCACTCCGTAGGCCGTCGGAAGACCGCAGTTGCACAGGTTCGCTTGACCCCAGGCGGTTCTGGCAAGGTAATGGTCAATGACCGCCCAATGGCAGAAGTATTTACCACCGAAACGATGCAAATCAACGTGGTTCGCCCTCTTATTGAGTGCGGAAAGCGTGAAGCGGTAGATATCGAAATCAAAACGTGTGGCGGTGGTATGGTTGGGCAAGCTGATGCTGCTCGCCTTGCAATCGCTCGTGCACTCCTTAAAATGGATGAAGCACTGAAACCAGCTTTGAAAGGCCCAGGCCTTCTCACGCGTGACCCTCGCAAGAAGGAGCGCAAAAAGCCAGGTAAGCGCGGTGCACGTCGCTCACCTCAGTGGCGCAAGCGTTAATTCGTTTGTTCACGACAAAAACACTTCGAGAAATCGAAGTGTTTTTGTGAGTAGCTTTTTTTGAAGAGAAGAGCTATCTTAAAAAGAAAATCTTGAGTAAATTTCATGTCCGTTCTTACAAAAAATACCTTTTTACTCACCATTGCATCAGTCGGTCAAAAGGCAATCGCGTTTTTTTACTTTGCATTCATTGCGAACGTTCTTGGAGACGAAACCTTGCTTGGAGCATACTTTTTGGCGCTGGTACTCACCACAACGGTGGGTGTACTTGATGATGTAGGAATGACCTCGGTGGTCATTAGGGATACGGCAAAAAATCAAAATGGAGCGAAAGAATTGATTAAAAACATCCTCGGCTGGAAGCTCTGCATTATTCCTTTTACGGTGTTTCTTGCATGCATTCTTCCGGGTGCTCTCGATTTTTCAGCGCAAGCAACATCACTCGTATACATCGCAGTGTTTGTTATGGTCGCCGACACACTTTCCGTTACGCTCTACGGGGTGCTTCGCGGATTACACACGGTAAAGTACGAGGCTATCGGTGTGTTTATTGGGCAGTCGCTCACGGCAATCGGAGGTGCAATTGCACTCACAACGCAAGAACTCGATATTCGCTATCTTGTTTTCGCACTTTTGATCGGAAGTACGTGGAACGTACTCTTTGCAGCAATACAGGTTTCACGAAAGCTGGGGGCAGATGCGCTTATTCCTTCTTGGAGTATGGGAACGCGTCCGCTTCGTTTGGGTGCCATGTTCTTTTTGGCAGCAATTTTTGTAAAAATATATTCATACATTGATTCGTTTACGATTAAAATGGTGCTCGGTGAAGGAGCACTTGGGGTGTACAGCATTGCGTACAAGTTTGCCTATGCATTTCAATTTTTACCGCTTGCGTTTGTGGGAGCGCTCTACCCAGCAATGAGTGCGCAGCTCCATGATAAGATCGCATTAAAGAAAACGTTCTTGCAAGCTGAATGGTACCTAGCCCTTTTGGGTGCTCCCATTATTTTTGGTCTGGCAGCGCTTGCTCCGGAAATTATTAACCTCGTATATGGAGATCGTTACTTAGCTGCCGCTCCCGTGCTCCAACTGCTGCTTATAGGATTGTGGTTTATCTTTATGGATTTTCCCATAGGTTCATTACTCAATGCATCTGATATGCAGCGGAAGAAAACATTTGCCATGGGCATCGCAATGATCATGAATTTTGCCGCGAATATGATCTTTGTCCGGATGTTTGGTATTGCGGGTGCGGGCTATTCGGCAATTCTCACATTTATTACGCTGTTCTGTGCAGGATTTTATTTTGCACGTCAGGTTATTCCGCTTACGGTTGCGGAGTGGTGGGGGAGTGTTCGTGGGGTAACGCTCGCGGGGCTCTGTATGTTTGTGGTGGTGTTTTTGATAAAGGCCCCACTGATGTCGGTTCATCCACTCGCATGGATATTCTCAATTCCTATTGGAGCACTGGTGTTTATATTCCTTGGGTGGCAATTTGGCGGAATCACCGCTTACCATATACAATCAGTAACACGAAATTTACGAAGCAAGCAGTATGTCGAAGATTCTCCTACCAACGCCTGACCCCCCTCC
>JBBTSN010000139.1:0-3985 GCA_038078775.1 Patescibacteria group bacterium
GTAGAATCATTTCCCAAAACCCCCGGAATATTCCGCGCAATCGCATCAGTCATCACGAGCGCAGGCAATTCACCGCCCGTAAGCACATAATTTCCAATAGAAAATACTTCATCAACCAATGCCTCTTCTACCCGATGATCAACGCCCTCATATCGTCCGCACAAAAAGATCACCTGATCATATTCCGCTAAACGTTCAGCGTCACGCTGCGTAAACAATTTTCCCGATGCAGCCGTCAAAATCACTCGCGTTTTTGGAACACTGCGCGACAAAAACTTCTTCCGCAACATAACCTTACGCAACGCGGCATCAAACGGCTGTATCGCCATCACCATTCCCGCTCCCCCACCATACGGCGTATCGTCAACCTTGTGATGCTTTTTATCAGCCGAATAATCACGCAATTGATGTGCGCGAATCTTCATCAATTTATTTTTCTGCGCACGCCCAAGCATCGCCGCATTTGCATATACGTCAATTACCTCTGGAATGATTGTAAGAATGTCGATGTTGAGCATGTGAGTGGGCTAGTTTGGCTAGAAGGCTAGGTAAGTGTCGCGGTAAATGCATTAATCATCTTCATAATCTCCTGAATTTCTCCACGCAAATCTTTCTCATATTCCTTCGAGAGAATTTCACATTTTGTAGCCAAACAAATTTGCGTATCAAGCTCAGCGGCAGATCCTAATGCATGAAAAAGAAATTTTCTAAAATCTTTACCCGTACTACGATACCTTCCCTCGGCAATATTACTCGGAACGCTCACGGAAGCACGACGCATCTGAGAAACCAAACCGTATCTTTCTTCGACAGGAAACTTCTTGGTGATCTGATAAATCCTTACTGAAAAGTCCATTGAACGCTGCCAAATAAGCAACGATTCATACGACGGCCTTATCTCTCCTAAAAACGGTTGCATAAAAAAATTCGTGCTACGAGAATATCGTAACACGAACTTTTTACCTAGCCCACTAGCCTTCTAGCCAAACTTTCATTAGAACGTCAAACTATCTACAGACAAATCATCATTACTCGAAATCGGTCCAACGGGCATTGCAGAGTTGCTTGGAGCGGCTGCGATAGGCACAGCTGCTGCACCCATGCTCATTTCTCCACCCTCACCACCACGACGCTTACCATTTTCTGGAGCATCGATACGGAAGCTAATGCGCATATTGTGCTTTGCACCAAGCGTTGCCAAAAGCGTACGAATAGCAATAGCTGTTTTGCCTGCCTTACCAATGACGTAACCAATATCATCCTGCGCAGTATGCACCGTAATAAGAATACCCTGTTCATCAACCTTGCGTTCGGTTGTAACTTCTTCGGGCTTGTTTACCAAGTTCTTTACGATATATTCAACAAACTCCTGATCAAATTCCATACAATTGTTTGGCGGTATGTAAGTGCGTCCGGTGCCGCCATTCACCTCCGGTCGCAATAGTTTCTAGTATACAAAGGTTCTAGGAAAGGCAAAGCCCCCATGTGGGGGACTTTGTTATGCAGCGGGTTTCGCTGCCTTTTCAGCAATTTCCTTCGCACGCTTTGCGGTAATGCTGGAGTGCTTTACCTTTTTACCTTCCATTAATCCAAGATCAATGAACAAGTTACGAACCGTTGGAGATGGCTGAGCACCCTTTGAAAGCCAGTATTCGATGCGCTCTTTGTTAAGAACGGCATCTTTCTTTTCCAAACGTGGATTCATGTTTCCTACAACTTCAATAGCAGGAGACCAAGGGTCAGAGCGCTTATCCTGAATAACAATACGGAAATAAGGTTGTTTCTTTTTACCCGTACGGCAAAGGCGAAATACGATCATAAGAGATTAAAAAGGGTGATTAAGATCGCCAACAGTCTACGTTTTGAACAAAGATTTGTCAATACATGCTAGGGCAAAATACCTACTTGTCTAGCCCGATCCAGGCAACCATTGCCTCAATTTGCGCAGGTTTATCGCGACGATAAGAAAAATAACGGTCTGGATGACAAAAAGTACAGATACCCGAGTCTTCAATCTGCGTCACACCTACTTCATGCAATTGACGCACAAGCATCTTCGAAAGATCCACAAAAAGCTTTCCGTCGCGTTCTTCAATAACATCAATATCAAATTGATCACGAATCTCCCCCGTAATCTCAAAATGACATTTCTGGATACTCGGACCAATCCCAACCAAAATATCCGATGAATCCGAATCATGATCGGTTTTCATCACACGAATCATTTCCGGCACAATCCCTCCCACAACACCCCTCCAACCCGCATGAACAATCCCGACAACGTCATGGATGGGATCAAAGAAATACACCGGAATACAATCCGCAACCGTCACGCTCAAAAATGTATTTGGATCTCGAGTAACAAACCCATCAGTTTCTTGAAATGTATTTCCACCATCAACAAACACAATACGTTCTACACACTTTCCATGAACCAATCCTGCAGAAACAATACGATCGGAATCAATATTTTCTTTTGCAAAATACGTCGCACGCGCATCGCGAACCGCAGAACCATCTCCCACCAATTTCATCGACCCATCATGACGATCAGAAATCCCATAACGCAACTGAGGAAAATTAGAAAAAAGTGCAAACTGCATATGAAAAAGAATATAGCAGAAAAGAAAAAAGACCCGCAAAGGATCTTTTCTCATTTTCTTACTTCTTTAACAAACGCGCACGAATTGCCATAAAAAGCGGGATTTCGTTACGAGATCGGTTCTCGGTACGTGCACGCTCTCCGGATTCACTCCGACGATCAGACGACCACTCTTCAAGCCCATCGATAACAAATCCTGCAGAGGCAAGAGCGGTAACATAATCTTGCAACGGACGATGGAACGAGAACGTACGCTCACTGCGCTCCCCCTGCCCCGGGTGCACCAAAATAGGAATTTCGTTCTGAATAAGGTACCCATCAATACGACGGTACTGCATCTTTTTTCCTTCATCGTAACCCCAAGAAGTCTGACGAGGTGTACGCAACACCGGGTGGTTGAGCACGATCACGAACGGAGCACCCGGGCGGAGAACTTTTGCCGCATCGCGGAACACCGCTTCCATGTCATCGATATTCTGAATCGCTAAAATACACGTCGCACCATCAAAACTTTTCTCGGTGTAATAACGCGCAAATTCTTTTGCATTTGCAACTCGCAACGTCGCACCATGAATGTGCTTCTCCTGTGCCTGACGAACCAAGCTGGAAGAAATATCAAAACCAAATACTGTTCCGCCTTTTTTAGAAACCTCCTTCAAAAAAGACCCTTCTCCACACGCAATATCAAGATAAACACTCCCTTTTTTTGGAGCGAGAAGTGCAAGAGTTTTTGGAAAAATAATCGTCGTTTGGTAGGTGTCCTCCTCTTTGAGGTGCTTTCCGTACCATTTTGCAGCAGGTTCCCAGCTCGTTTTTTCATCACGACGAGGAGCCCGGGAACGAGATTGGGTGTTGCGAGGGTAAGGCATAGAAATGACGTAAGAGTATACGTCTTTTTTCATTATTCGGCAAACACAGGCCAAAAACTACGGCTTCCACGCAAAAGAAAGATCGTTATATTCTCGCGTATCATACAAACGAATCCCTTCCTCATGCCACAAACCAAACCATGCTATTCCCACATCAAGCGCCATTTTTGAACAAATCGTACAATATGGTCTTCCCGCAAAAACGTGCTCGCCTTTTTCATCACACGCCGCAAAATACAACGTCGACCCAACAATTTTCTCAGGAACATTTCTTAACGCTTCAAAAATCGCTCGCCACTCTGCGTGAACACAACACGTTTTATCACTTTTAAAATAAGGATGCAGCTCAGATTTTCTGCCACATCGCCGCTGCGATTTATCTCCCGCAGGCGGCCCGTTCCATCCGCGTCCAATAACTTCACCTTCCGCCGAAACAACAATACTTCCACATTTCCGACGCTCACACATCGCCTTTTGTGCCTCTGCCAATTTCTCGTCGCGGGATTTGAGCACC
>JBBTSN010000140.1:0-4359 GCA_038078775.1 Patescibacteria group bacterium
CGACCGCCGGATCGAATCCGGCGGTTTTTTATTGCTTGGTTCAGCACTCCTTTGCTACACTACGCATACGTATGTCATCAACTTTGTGTATAACTGGTGGTCGGGCGCTTTCTGGCGAGGTAACGGTTGCGGGTGCAAAAAATGCGGCATCAAAAATGATTATTGCTACGCTGCTTACTGCTGATGAAGTGATTTTAAATAATCTTCCTCTTCAGCAGGAAAGCGATATTGCTCGTGAACTTGTGCAAACACTTGGGGGAGTGAGTCGTCTTGAGGATCACACGCTGCACATGCAGGTGAAAGAGATTGCTTCAACTTCTGCAATGCAGCTTTCGCGTAAAAATCGTTTGGCGATTTTGGCGCTTGCGCCTTTGTTGCATCGAAAGGGCGAAGCGTTTGTTCCTGCGCTTGGTGGAGATAAGATTGGACCTCGGCCAGTGAATTTTCATCTCGATGCACTTCAGAAAATGGGAGCTATCGTTGAAGCTGATCCTGACGGATATCGTGCACACGCTCCTCAGGGTTTAAGGGGTGCAGTTATTGAATTTCCCTATCCTTCGGTCATGGGAACTGAGACCGTGCTTTTTGCGGGTGTACTTGCAAAGGGAAGAACGGTTCTTAAGAATGCTGCGATTGAGCCGGAGATTATTGATTTGGTGATGATGCTCCAGAAAATGGGAGCAATTATCGAGCTTCGTGCAGGGCGTGAAATTGCGATTACGGGTGTGAGTGAACTTCATGGATGTGTACATCGTGTTTTGCCGGATCGTCTTGAAGTTGCTTCGTTTGCGGCGATTGCGCTTGGAACTCGTGGGAACATTTTTGTGCGCGGCGCAAAGCATCGTGACATGATTACGTTTTTGAATGCGGTACGGCAACTCGGGGGAGATTATGAAGTCACTCCTGAGGGCATTCGATTTATTGGGAAGCAGGGATATCGTGGTATGCAGCTTGAAACTGATACTGCGCCGGGATTCTCCACTGATTGGCAGCAGCCGTTTTGTGTTCTCCTTACGCAAGCTGAGGGAACGTCGGTTATGCACGAAACGGTGTACGAAGAACGATTTGGGTATACGGATGTACTTAAAAAGATGGGTGCAGATATTTCTTTGTTTGAGAATTGTTTGGGAGAGATCGTTTGTAGATTCAAAGATCATAATTACAAGCATGCCGCGGTTATTAAGGGACCAACGTCTCTTCGCGCAACTGACATGGTAGTTCCTGACATTCGTGCTGGCTTGGCGTATGTTCTTGCGGCGCTCATTGCTGAGGGCACTTCAATGCTTACGGGCGTTGATCACTTGGAGCGAGGATATGAAGACTTGTACGGAAAGCTTCGGAATATTGGTGCGCAGATTGAAGTCTCCTAACAGTTTCTATGTTTCTTAATCTTGTTCTTGAATCTCCTTTAATTGCTCTTGCGTATGCGCTTGCGCTCATTATTTCTTTGACAGTGCATGAGTTTGCTCATGCAGCAGTAGGGAAGTGGCGGGGAGATAGAACAGCTGAGCACCTGGGGCGATTGACGCTCAACCCGCTTGCGCATCTTGATTTTTTGGGGACGCTCATGCTTTTTACGGTAGGTTTTGGATGGGCGAAGCCTGTACCGTTTGACCCGCGCCGTCTTCAGAACCCCCTTCTTGATGGCGTGGTTATTGCCCTTGCGGGTCCTGCAGCGAATTTATTCCTTGCGGTTGCGGCCGGTATGGCGTTCCAATGGCTTTTTGCCGCGGGAGTGCTTTCATTTTCCAGCCTTCTTCCTGGTTTTCTCATCCTTCTTATTTTGGTGAATCTCATGCTCATGTTCTTTAACCTTATTCCGATACCGCCCCTTGATGGTTCCCATGTTGTTGATGCCCTTCTTTATAAGGCGTCCTGGTATAAGGCTCGGATTCTCTTTGAGGCGTATGGTTCCCAGATTCTTCTTGTTTTAGTTATTATTTCACTTGTTTCTCCCTTTGATCCCTTTAGTTTTATTACAGGACCAGCTTTTTTTGCCTGTGATTTGCTCTCCGAATCTTCCTGTTTAGGCGTCCTCGGCATGTACCTTGGCGGGTAATCTTCAGTTCCCATTGACCGACATTTGCCTATCATGCTACTATTTTGGCACTTTTTGTATGCCAACTATTAACCAGCTCATCCGCAAGGGTCGTAAGAGCATTAAAGCGAAATCTAAGTCGCCTGCAATGCAATACACACTCGACTCTTTGCATCGTAAGCGCACCGAGCTTCCTAAGGGCGCTCCCTTTAAGCGCGGCGTTTGCGTAAAGGTCACCACCATGACCCCAAAGAAACCAAACTCTGCACTTCGTAAGATTGCACGTGTTCGTCTTTCTAACGGTACCGAAGTTTCCGCATACATTCCTGGCGAAGGCCACGGTTTGCAGGAGCACTCTATCGTTATGATTCGTGGCGGTCGTGTAAAAGATCTTCCAGGTGTTCGCTATCACATTGTTCGTGGTCGTTATGATGCTACCGGTGTTGAAGGCCGTAACCGCGGTCGTTCTCGTTACGGAACCAAGCGTCCAAAGGCAGGTAAAGCTGCACCTAAGAAAAAGTAAGTGAAGAGGTGGGCTAGTTGTGCTAGAAGGCTAGGTAAAAACGAAAATACGTTTCTTACCTAGCACAACTAGCCAGCTAGCCTTCTCGTGTTTTTCGGCATCTGTTTTGGTGAGTGAGTTCTGTTCTCATTTGTCATCTACAGCTTCTGAAGCTGCATTCTTAAGTCGTTGAGTACCGAAGTTCCACTCGGGAAGGCTTGCGAGACATTTGTCTCGTGACACACGACATTTTCTCTTCTATGCGTGGTAAACGCGCTGGTACGCGTGACATTGCTCCCGACAACAAGTACGGGAGTGTTTTGATTGCAAAGCTTATTAACTACGTCATGAAAGACGGTAAGAAATCTACCGCTACCCGTGTTGTATACGATGCATTCAGCATTATTGAAACTGAAACGAAAAAGACTGCAGTTGAGGTATTTGATGAGGCACTTAAGAACATCATGCCAGCAGTTGAAGTGAAGTCGAAGCGTGTAGGTGGTGCAAACTACCAGGTTCCTATGCCAGTTCGTGGTGAGCGTAAGTATGCACTTGCATTCCGCTGGGTGCTCATCGCAGCACGTGGCAAAAAGGGTCGCCCCATGTGTGAAAAACTTGCAGAAGAATTGATACTCGCTGCAAAGGGAGAAGGTGAAGCAGTAAAGAAACGCGCAGAAGTACAGCGTATGGCTGAGGCAAACCGCGCATTCGCACACTTTGCTCGGTAAGAAATAGAGTAGGCTAGTTGTGCTAGGCGAGCTAGGTATAAACGAACTTATTACCTAGCCCACTAGCCCCTCTAGCCTTCTCGTGTCCTAATTTTTTTCTATGAACCGCGATTATCCACTCGATCACGTACGAAACATCGGTATTATTGCGCACATTGATGCAGGTAAAACGACTACCACTGAACGTGTGCTTTTTTACACCGGTAAAAAGCACAAAATTGGTGAAGTGCACGAAGGTGAAGCAACCATGGACTGGATGGAACAAGAGCAGGAGCGTGGTATTACTATCACTGCTGCAGCTACTACCTGTTTCTGGAAGGATCACCGCATCAACATTATCGACACTCCTGGACACGTAGACTTCACCGTTGAAGTTGAGCGTTCCCTTCGTGTTCTTGATGGTGGTGTAACCGTGTTTGACGGTGTTGCGGGTGTGGAGCCACAGTCTGAAACCGTTTGGCACCAGGCTGATAAGTACGGAGTACCTCGCGTGTGTTACATCAACAAGCTTGATCGTACGGGCGCAGACTTTTACAAAGACTTGGATTCTATTTCTAAGCGTCTTACGACCAAGGCACATCCTATTCAGCTTCCTATTGGAATCGAATCTGATTTCGTTGGTCTTGTTGACCTCTTTACTCGCCGTGCATACATTTACAAAGATGACCTTGGAAAGGACATTCAGGAGACTGATGTTCCTGAGGACATGAAGGAAAATGTAGAAAAGTACCGCAAGGAACTTATCGAAGCTATTGTTGAGCAGGATGAAAAGCTCATGGACCGTTTCTTTGCAGGTGAAGAAATTCCCGTTCCTGAACTCAAGGCTGCACTTCGTAAGGGTGTTATCAAAATGGATATCTTCCCTGTGCTGTGTGGATCTTCCCTTAAGAACAAAGGTGTTCAGCAGATGCTTGATGCGGTCGTTGAATTCCTTCCTTCTCCTCTTGATCGTCCAGCACTTTCCGGATTCAACCCAGAAAATCCAGAAGAGATTATTCCTTGTCCAGCCGATGACAATAAGCCATTTGCTGCACTCGCGTTTAAAATTGCTGCTGATCCATTTGTGGGAAAGCTTGCGTTCTTCCGTGTGT
>JBBTSN010000141.1:0-2195 GCA_038078775.1 Patescibacteria group bacterium
AAAGATTCGTGTGGGAGAATTGCCAAAGCAAGGCGTTGTGTTGCGCGAAGGTCAAACGGTAACGCTCACCACAAAGCCTATTGTATACAGCGCAAAGCTTCAACACATTCCACTTACGTATCATTCGCTGCACAAAGATGTAAAAAAAGATCATCGCATTTTTTTGGATGATGGAAATATGCAGCTTTCTGTACTGCGTATCAACGATCGCAACATGCATTGCTCGGTTGATGTAGGCGGTACGCTTACCTCACACAAGGGCGTAAACGTTCCCGATTCTATAGTGAGCACTTCTGCACTTACCGAAAAAGATAAAGCGGACTTGGTGTTTGGTGCTGCTCTTGGTGTTGATTGGGTGTGTGTTTCTTTTGTAACCTCTCCTGCGGCATTAAAAATCGCACGCGCTCTTGCACAAGAAGTTGCACGAAAGCATCATCGACGTACGCCGATGATCATGGCGAAAGTTGAGCGTGCTGCAGCGCTCAAAAACTTTGACGCAATTCTTGAGGAAGCCGACGGCATTATGCTTGGTCGTGGGGATTTGGGAGTTGAAATTGCTCCCGAAGAAGTTCCTCTCGTGCAAAAAGATGTTGCAGAGCGATGTAGATTGGCAGGGAAGCCGTGCATTGTTGCAACGCACATGCTCGAGAGCATGAAGTCAAATCCTCGTGCAACGCGTGCAGAAATTTCCGACATTGCAAACGCAGTATTTGATCATGTTGATGCGGTCATGCTTTCTGCAGAATCAGCAACAGGTCGATATCCGGCCGTTGCCGTGCAGGCTATGAACCAAGCAATTATTGCGGCAGAAAATTCTCGGTATGACGATATTCTCGTAACCGCAACGCCTACAAAAGATATCGGACAAGCCTTCGCGCAAATACTTGCAATTCTTGCCGAAGCGCAAGGCATAGCTGCAGTACTCGTTCCCGCAGATCTTCCCGAAGCTCGCATGCTCGCGCACTATCGCCCCCGCGTTCCTTTTGGTTTCTTGGTCCCAGATAAAGAGGCCGCGCGTCAGGTAATGCTCTCTTGGGGTGCGGTACCGCTTGTAGTTGATATGAGTCCCGCAACACTTCCTTCGCGCGTAAGAACTCTCGCAAAAGCAACATGGGATCTCAAAAAAGGATCACGTATTGTATTGATAACAGGCAGTGAAAAAACAGGTCTGCAACTTACGGTCATAACGCAATGATAAAAAGAAGAAGTCCTGTGGTCGTTTTTCGTATCAACGATTGAACGTCGTACCAGAAGCGGTCGTACTGGCCTGCGGGAGAAATAGACGAGGAAGAGATGAAGCAGCGAAGGCAAGGGCGGTGAATGGAACTGTTACAGCAAAAAGAATGACGGCCGGCCAGAACGAACCGCCGGAAAGAAGAAATGCGAGGCCAAAGAGTACGTAGCAGAGGACATCCACACAAAGAATCCAGATGAAAAGCTGACGGGTGTTTGGGACGACGCGAGGAAATAGGCGATGCAGGATCGATCCAATGACGTCAAAAATAAAAGCCAGAATCATGTACCAACGCAGAATGTAAGAAACAGGATTTACCGAGTAGGAAACGTGTGTCAGTCCGGCTTCAGTAAGAAGTCCGATAAGTGTCGCTTGGATAAGTCCTGGATCATACGAAAGAACGAGGACCAGCACCCCGGATACTCCGCAGAAGAGCGCGAAGACTTGGAGCAGAATTGCCGGGACACTCAAAAGATAGGCGATGTAACTCAGTACAGCGTGTGCCGCGATTCGCAAGAGACCCACCCCGTTCCGGCTAATCATGTACATAAAGTATGGCACAGTGTGTGTACGCGTGACAAGATGCGTTATTATCGATAGCTCGCCTAACAAAAGACGATCGGTATTTCTACAGATCGTCCTTTCTGGCGGGACGGACGGGTTCAGTATCAAAATTACTGGAATTTTTGAAGGGTATCCGAGCGTTTGTCAGATGGTGATTTCGAAGCGAGTGGGTCGGAGTTATCGATCGACGAATCCACCGAGATAACTCGCTTCGTAGACGCAGATACCGTCTTTATAGATCTTTTCGGTTCCTGAAAAGTTATCGACGTCACCCACGAGTTTGTTCTCGTATTTCCAGGCTGCGTTCTCAAATACGGTTGGTCCTCGATACGGCATCTCTAAAGTAGTGTTTGAGAGTGATTCGATGAGAAACGGATATACTTCCTTACGCTCCGCG
>JBBTSN010000142.1:0-4518 GCA_038078775.1 Patescibacteria group bacterium
AGAGCTCTGGAAGCACTGGACTCCCGTGTACGACGAACCGGTACAGGCCAAGCTGACCGAGCTTCGAACGGCCGCGATCGCGTCAACCGACGATCGATTCGGACTCGCCTACGTCAGCATGATGTGGGACTCGATCCCCCTGGATCCCTCGTTTCCCCAGGTGAAGCGAGACCTGGAGGAGCAGATCCGCCTTCTCGAGAGTATTCTACACACCCTCGTGGACGCGGACCAGCAGATGTTCACGATGCGGCTGGCCTGGGGCCAGGGCGTCGTGCGGGACATCACGTCTGGCGCTCAGATGGGTGAACAGATGGCCTGGAGGCGCCTCACCAAGCGCGAGCAGGTGATCTGCGACTACCTGATCGGCTCCAAGACCGCGGCGCACGAGTCGTGGACGCGTATCCGCGAGAGTGAAGCCGACGGTCGACACGCCGACCCCAAGGACTGGTACAACCTGGAGATGCACCGACTGCTGAGCAGCGATGCTATGGCGGCCCGCCTGTTCGAGACCCCCCGAGACGAAAACTAGCTGCTTCGCAGCTTCACACCGTTGTGAAGGCTGCCGCTCCACACCCGTGCGCCACTTGGCCGCGGGTGTTGTCTTTTTTAAGCTCGCAATTCGGCTCGCCGCGCTTTGTAATCCGGAATAGTTTTCTCGACTAATCTCCAAAAATCCAAAGAATGATTCATCTCCCCCAAATGGCACAGCTCATGAACAATAATATAGTCCGCCAAATGCGGCGGCAGTAAAGCGATCTTGTAACTAAAATTCAATCTCCCCGCACTTGAACAACTTCCCCACCGCGATTTCTGATTCCTAATCCCCACCGACACCACCCGAAACCCATACACTTTATTAAAATGCAGAAGTCTATCCTTCGCCAATCTCATCGCCGATGACTTAAACTTCTTCAGCTCAGCAGTGGTTCCTACCCACGAATACGGCCGCGGATTCTGTTTCAAATTCTCGAGAGCCTCCTTAATCCACACCGCCTTCTTCTGCACGAGTCTGTCGACCTCTGCTGCCGACACTCTCTTAGGTACAGTAACAACGCACGTGCCGTCGCCCTTGATGGCGATGCGCATGTGTTTTGATCTAGCATTGCGGCGAAGGGTGTAAGTGAAGGTGGGCGACAGAAACACCAAAGTTACATTACTTAACATGCTCGTCGAATTCCTCAAGAGTGCAAACACTATTAGCAATGAGCCAATCCCTGAAAGCCTTAACGATGCGTTTATTCACAACACCGTGGTTGAGCGGCAAAGGGTAAACGAGCCCTGTCTTCGTCGCCTTGGCCTTAGCAACATGCTTACCGCCCGCAAGAATTTGAATGTCCCTATGGTTCTCAAGCCAACTTAAAAACTGAAAAAATGTTTTCGACTTTACGTTGGCGTATTCGCCCATAGCTTAAGCTGTCTGCAAACCTGGCGACTTCAAGGCGTTGATGGTACCAAAACTCGAGGCCGTCACCGCGGAGTTCTTAAGCTTATTCAATTCGGCTGGCGGTGGGTAAAATAGATAACTCTTTGAAAGAATTTCGACGTACTCTCTGGGGACGTCAAAAGATACGATCACCGATTCGTTCACCATTTCTATAAAGTCATCCGCGTCCTTACCCTGGGTAACAAATTCCTTATCACCAGCCTTAACGGTTCCCACGATATATCCTCCGTCCCTACTCCATTCTACGAATATTGATGTTGGTAATTTGTGTCTATTAGCGATAAGTACCTCCGGAACAATTTCAGGTCGAATAAAGACTGATTTCAGCCCTCGCAGAAAATTCTCAGCTTTCAATCCAAATAATCTCATAATGGCCAGTATAACATTCCGAAGATATTCGTCTAGGCAACGCCTTTTACTGCTTCAATATAACTGCAGTGGTCACATTCGGCACTAGCCTTAGGCAACTTTGATGACCGTAAACATTTTTTCATTGCCAACAAAGTCTGCTCGATCCAGCCGCCATCACCATCGTACGGTAATAACTTCACAACAAACTCAAGCTTGCCATCAAAAGCCGCCAGGTCGGTACGCCCGTTAACGTAAACAAAATATCCTCGATTCGAAACTTTAAACCCCTGCTGGCGTAAAAGCCACTGATAAATATCCATCTGGCGTTTATAGCCCTTCTGCCACACACCATCCAAAGTAACCTCTCCGGCCTTACTTGTAGCCTTATAGTCCACCACAATCAGCTGTCCGGATTTATCCACCCAAACATCATCCACGGCGCCGGTCACTAAAAATCCAGATGGTTCATGCAAAAATCGAACACCCTTAAAATTTTCACGCCACAAATCAATATCCTGGTGTAAGAACGGCACAGCCTTAATCCCGTAGGCCTTCATGAGCGGATGAGCTGATTTACGAGCCCGGTGCGTATCGAATTCTTTCTTCAACAAAGTATCAACCGCCACATTCAACGAAAACGCCGGCCCAGTAGGCCTCCCAATCCCCAACCGTCGATCCAAATAAAAACACCGCGGACAGTTTACGAATAACTCAATCTTGGAGCGACTGAGCTTATACGGCTCTTTCGATTTGGGGTCGTAGAGGTTGCGGGTGCGAGGGGGCATAAAATTCACTAGTAGGGCCGTAGATTGAACTTAACCTCGTAGCAATAAGCATCAATTTTACCTTTCATCTCTTGTAAGGCGTATGTCAACTGCTCATCTCGCTCATGAACAACCACCATTCCCGTGACACCCTCTCCATTTTGCGCGAGATTTCTTCTAGTCCAACCAATATACCGTACGATTTGACCGATAACCTTATCGTTCTCCTTACCCCTCTTTAATTCAATCACCAACCAACCCCTCCCGTCCTTTCTTTTTGCAAGAATGTCAATTCGCCCGACATCAGTAACAAATTGCTGTCCGGACGTCCCATCTTCGTCTATGTAGATCTCATACTCTTTTGCCAAAATTGTATTATTCCAGTTCTTAACGAGAAACTCTTCGAGATGCTCCTCGAGACCAAACATCATATGCTCCTGTATCTCGTCAGGAACATCGTGTACTAATTCATTCCTTAGTCTAGAGACTTCTTCCAGGTGATTCGTGAGGCTAAATACTGTCATGATTGAACCGGAAGAATTTCTGAGTCCTTCCGAAAACTTCGTTTTCGGAACAGAGCCGAACCACTGAACTTTCCGACGATGTGAATACGGAAAATTCGTATCGGGTTCGGTAAATATGTATGGAGAACCGACGACGCCGACCGCCATCATTCCATGTTCTTCCGGCATAAAAATAATATCTCCTGATTCTATCAGGGCGGTAAAACGATAGAGCTGACCCAGCACTCCGCCAACAGCATTCGGCTTAATATCAGGATGTAAATCTAGGATATGAGGCCTCACAGCATCAAAAAATTCCCTTTGTTCAAAATCAATGTATGAAGAGAGATCGCAGGCCTCCAGCCAGCCAACACCCATCTCTCCCTTTTCCTTTGCCGTTGAGGCGTAACGACAACCCTCTCCCTGTCGAACCAACCATGCGTTCATAATTTTCGTTTCTATTAGTTCTGCTACAGCTTAAAATTACGTGTGAAAAGGTTTTTAGGCCTTGATTTTCTCTCGAGTTCTGAGATCGACGTAAAGATTCTTCTGCAGGTCAAAGAACATAGTGCGAATTTCATTAACTCCACCAAGAGTCTTACTCGCGTCATCGATAGCGCTGTACTTCAGGTTGAGCAGGATTGGCAATTTTTCTTCATCAAGTTCATCTACGCCTTTGTCAATATACTTCCTAAGTACAAATTCCAGAAAATCTCTCTGCTCCTTGTTGAGGCTTTCCAGGATGGCATCGCGTGTTTTCTCAACGCGTGATTTACGTGTTACAGGGCGAACAGCAAAGGCCACATAAGCGAGGACATCAAACAAATCGCTTTTTTCTGCGCTCATCATTTTCTGCAAGGCCTCAAGCTGATCTTTACCATATCCAAGTTCTGCAATTCGTGTCAGAAAAGCCTTACGCGTAACAGGATTTGACCATAACTTTCTTAGTTGATCGACACTCTGGAAGAACTCAGGCAAAACCCCAAACATTTCCTTTAAAAACTCTTCTCCTGAAACCGGCTTGCCGTCAGCACTCCAAAAAGACGTTGAAATCATGTGCTGAATTTCGCGGGCTTTGCCGTCAGCTAATTTAACCTTGATTTTCTTCTTTTTCTCTGGGACTTCTTCAAGATTTACTTCTGCTTTTGTGACTGATTTTCTTGCCCTTGTCGTCTTCTCCTCTTTCTCGCTCACTACCTCAATAGGCTCACCATCCCAAGCCGGGTCAGAAAAATGCTTATAGGCGTCAACAAAATCGTAAATCGTAAAATATTCTTTACCATCAAACAAACGGGTTCCACGGCCGACAATTTGCTTAAATTCAATCATGGAATTAACTGGGCGCATGAGAACGATATTTCTAACGTTACGAGCATCAACACCCGTTGATAGTTTTTGCGAGGTCGTCAAAATCGTCGGGATCGTCTTTTCGTTATCTTGAAATTCTCTCAGGTAT
>JBBTSN010000143.1:0-5574 GCA_038078775.1 Patescibacteria group bacterium
AAAGCCCTTGTAACACCCCTACAAATTTGGCACTAAACGCGTGTACACCGCCAGACAAAAAAATCCGTCATCACGACGGATTTTTTTGTTGTGCATTATCTCTTTTCAGGCGTACCACTCTTTGGTCTCACAAGAGCCAATCCCGCCTCTTGATGAACTTCTTCAAATACTCGGGTAAGCCCTGTTTTCGCAGCTCCAAGTACAGCGAGGACATCTGCGTGATTGATATCTCTACGCATTGCAACAATAACCGGTGCAGTGGAAGTGAAGATTGCGTCTTCTGATCCGCGTCCCCGACTCGGAGAATAAATTCCCTTTTTTTCGAGAAGCTTGCCGACACCAGGTTTGCTTTCGAGAAAGACTCCCTGTCTTTGATCAGTATTTTCAAGAAGATCTTCGTTATCTCGAAGAGGTATTTTAACGTAGGAAAGTGCCGCTCCAGGTGCACCAGGAAGTTTTTTTTCAAAGGCCCCCGGTCCAAAAAGGAAGACCGATCCATGAGCGCTCAGAAAAGCAAGGGCTTGCCCATTAAGGACGGATGCTTTTTCTTCGGGCTGAATGGGAACGAACCCCTGGCTTCGAGTTTCTTCCTCGAATCTTCTCTTGGTCTCTATCCAAGACTCTGCAACGGCATCAAGAAATTCTTCATAAGAAGGGAAGCGGTCAGCATAGTATCGATGATTCTTTTTCGCAACCCATTCAACATCTTTTTTATATTCTCCAGGAACTCGATTAAACCAATCTCCTTGACGTCTTTTTTCTGGAGTTGTTGAACCTTCTTTTTTTGTGTCGGGACCTTTTCTCGCTTCCGGAGGTAAAAAATCTTTCAATGCCATAAAATAGAGAGAAGAGAATTAGGCCTTCGGACGAACAAGTGCAAGTCCGGTCTGTTCATTGACCTCCTCGAATCTTTTTGTGATACCAGCCTTTGCTCTTTCAAGGATAGGTACAGCCTCTGCTCGAGAGGTAGGTCTCATCATCTGATTAATCAATAAAGAAGTAGAAAGCATCCCAGGATCCTCCTCATAACGTTTAATGAGTCCACGAACATAAATTCTATCCCCTAGTCTTGGGGTTTTACCAACGAATACTCCGGATTCCTGAGCCATGTCTTTGGGGGCTTCCGGATCTTTTCTGAATGGTATTTTTACATAGGAAAAAGCTGCTCCGGGGGCACCGACAATTTTCCCCTCAAAAGACCCAGGTCCTAAAACTACAAATGATCCTGATTCCGTAAGATAGGCAAGTGTACATTCATTGAGCTCCGATGCTTTTGTGCCAGATTCAATCGGCACAAATCCCTGATGTCGAGTCTCCTCTTCAAATCCTTTCCTTTTTTCTATCCATGATTCTGCAACAGCATCTTGGAACTCTTCAACAGTTGGAAATTTTTCCTTAAAATATCGATGATTTTCTTGAGCAATGCTCGATACTCTAGATTGAAAATCAGGAGGAACCTGAGCAAAAAAGTTTCCGAAACGCCTTTTTTCTGCGGCGGGCCCTTTCTCTCTTGCTTTACTATCACTCTTGTCTGCCCCGGGAAGAAAATCTCTCAATCCCATAGTAAAATTTCTTATGAATCTGATGGGATAGTACCATTTTGTTTAGCGGATTATTTTTTGTTGACCACGTTGAGTGTCTCAAACACGTGATCGGCAATCGTCAGGTCATCGTTAGGCACTTCATCGATAATGAAGATACTAATTCCTTGAGAATCGAGGCCTCCCGTTCCAGCGAAGTGCACATCCCCCGCGGGTTCGTAAATAGGATTCGGTCCCACGGTAGCATATCTCTCAAAGAGTTCCTCGCGATTGGTGCCCGCAATAGTTCCCTCTACACTATTCTCAAACAACTGTGCAGCATCGTTGTCGTACGTCATGATGATGCGAATTTTGGGTACGTTTGAACCTTGCTCATAAATATCGTATCCGAAGAAAGAGTCGGTACCGCCAGCAATAACCTCGTATCCTTTTGGATACTCAAATCGGATATCAAAATCTGGATTTGAATCGGAGTACATTTGCCATTCGGTAACGGATACATTTTCTTGATTGTTGGTCGAATCTACAGATTGTTCAGCGGATGGCAGCATCAAATTAATTCTTGCACTTATGCTGAAAAAAGATGAAATGATGGTAGCTACTGTAATAAAAGCCACGAATAAGTAAAACCATCCCAGTTTTTTGTTTCCATCTTCTAATGATCTTGCACCATTTAATGAAAAGAGGGATACAAGAAGTGTTTGCGAAATAAGCAAAGCTACGCTTGATTGTAAAGTGGTTGAAGTTGAACCGTTGATGAGTATCCAGATAGCTGGCAATGTTGCCAAGACAGCAAGAATTATCGGAGCAAGTTTTGAATATTTAGAATGCATAATTTTGAAAAATGAATAAAGAGTTACTGAGCATTTTTTTTCGAACTATTTCTGGAGAGTATCATAATACTCCATAACTCCGTCGTAAACACCCCGTTGAGTTTCCCAAGTAACCAAGCCTTCCCGAGCAAGAACTTCGAGGCGTGCAAACAAGAAACGAAGTGCATTCTCATTAGCTGAAGTAAAAATACTCGTAGGAAGATAGAGGGTAATTTTTGCAGGACGAGAACCATCAAAATCAGCAGAAAAATCTCGAATAAACAACTCCAATGTTTCAGTATCTTCCTCAGTAAGCGGGCATTTAGCAGAACCACAGTCGGCAGATCCATCAAGTGACCAAGTGCCCATTTCGGCAAGAGTGGAAGGATTTCCAAGCGAACCATCACTGACAAGCAGGTCTCCATGAATATCTTCAACAAAACCAAGTTTACTAATCAGGAAAGGGTAAAAATACGTTTCATTCTGTGGTGCGGGATAGTGATACCATTCACGTAAAATTGCTTGATCATTCCAGCCTTG
The DNA here is from genome assembly GCA_038078775.1 of Patescibacteria group bacterium. Taxonomy (GTDB): domain Bacteria; phylum Patescibacteriota; class Patescibacteriia; order UBA9934; family UBA9934; genus JAGORL01. The sequence continues at coordinate 2,894 of JBBTSN010000143.1, forward strand.
AGGGCGCTCATTTTCGGGGAGAGCAAGATAATGAAAGCCAACGATGCCGTTAAGATAGGAAAATCCCGCGCCTGTAGCCCCAACATACCAGTCCGAGTATCCACCGCCACCAGAGCAACCAAGATTTTGGTTTTCGCCCACAAGATCATCGATAAGTTTTTTACGAGCAGCAAACTCTTCTACAATTGCTGTATCGGAATAGGTAATGCCTGGATCAATATCACAATGAGTGCCAACTCCATGGCCGCGTTCCAAGACCTCGGCAAAAAAATTATCATCGAAAGCAACCATTCCCTGAGCCATGGGAATTTCAGATTCAATAGTAAGAAGCGCTCCATAATCTTCAGCGATATCCAAACCATATCGTACCCGTGCAGCTTGGTTGTCAAAAAAGACTTTCTCAGTAGCGGCATCTGTCCAATCTCCTTCTAAATGCGTCATGGTTGAAATATAATTGGCCAAGAAACCGACGGATCACCCGTGACTAAAGGGCCATCCAAATCTTTCGGATCCTTCGTGATAGGGGAATCGTCAGAATCTTCTAAATGAGAAGGGGGGCTAAGATCTTCTGAGCGGGGAAGCTCCTCGCGCGGTACAGGCGAATCAGAAAGAAAAAAACCAGCAAAAATGGCAAAAGCAAGCACGCAAACCCCCAAAAAAAGTAAACCACCCAAAAGCAACGCATCTTTCTTCATAAAAAGAGATAATTTTAAAAAAGTATATCACTAAATACCAAGTTCGTTTGCTAAATCACGCAATCCAACCGCATAAAATGTATCGGGATGTTCGGCAATATACTGCACAGTAGATTCGTAAAGCGTCCAATTGAGATTCTGTTGCGCTTGAGGTTGTATGAGGCCGCCAGACGTTCCGTTGCTCACATCATAGGGGGGATAGAGAATAATCTCCTTATTTTGCGCGGTCCAATATACCGGCCACCACGGGGTACCGCCCGTAGAATAAAAATTATTTTCGTGATATTTGATGCCAATAAACTTGCGCGACGAAGACGCGTCAAGAGAAGGGAGAATATGTTCAATAACCGTACCTCCATCCTGTGTTTGTTGGACAGATTCATACAGTTTGAGATCATAATCTTCAGGGCGATAGTACAAGCCGCCAAGTGCCTTTTGACCAAATGCGAACGTCTTACCATGGCCAACCATAAATTTCGCTCCCATGGAGGAGTAAACCTCTGCAACCACTCGCCCAACCGCACGAGGTCCCGTTGTGCCAATACCTAGACCGTAACCAATGGTATTAATAAAATACTGGTACCCCCCAGGTTCATCCGTTGGTTTGCCCGTTTCTAAGCTGAGCGCATGAGTTTCATAATTTTCAACCGTCGTACGCAACTCATCTTGCGACATTGCAGAAAGATCTAGGAAATCGAATCCACTGTAATAAGGGGTCGGTGGGCGAATATGATACGCGGCTGTGGCGATTGGAGATGTTTTGATGCGCTCAATGAGATCAGGTGCTTTTTCAACATATAAGCGAAACAAGGGGTCCGTGAAATAAATATCAACCGGTATGCCGTACTGCTCGTGAATATCAAGAACACGTTCTGTTGCGGCAATACTCTCATCAATATTCCCCCAATCATGGACGTTAAGAGAAAAAATCGGAAAATATCCAAATTCAGGAAAACGCTCCCCATCGCCATCCTCCTTGGGAGAATCATCGATCAAAGCATTCGTACCCAAGGACGTTTCGGAGAAGAAAAAAGTGGCGCAAAAAGCACCTCCAAGTACCGTTATGGTGATGGCACAGGCAAAGAAAAGTGCGAAACCCTTCTTATGAAAAAAAGCAGCAAGCATGGCGAAATGAACAAAGAATAGAAATTCACACGGAGCATACACTTTTTGCACATTACCCGATAGACTGGGGGGTATCAAGCCCCCTATGCTCAAAGAATACATCCAATTTTTTCTCAATTTTCTTAAAAATGCAAAGCAAACGGCATCCGTGATTCCTACGTCGAACATCGCTACAAAAAAAGTGTGTGATGAAATTGATTTTTCGCGGCCAGTGGTTGTTATTGAATTTGGCCCAGGAACGGGAAATGTAGCGGAAGAAGTGGCAAAACGTATGAGCCCAACTTCGCGCCTTCTGCTCATCGAAGCAAATCCAGAATTTATTGTTGCACTCCAGGAAAAGTTTGCACACGATGAGCGTGTGGAGATTGTTGAGGGATTTGCACAAGATGCCGAGGAAATCGTAAAGCGCTTTTCAATTGAAGGGGCAGATATAATTTTGGCAAACATTCCTTTTACATTTTTCGATGAACCAACAAGAAAGAATATCGTGCGAGCAGCAAAAAGCATTTTGAAATCAGGGGGAATCTTTATTGCATTTCCGTTTACTACAACCATTCGCCCATACCTTCAAGAAGCTTTTTCTCAAGTCATCGAAAAGACTACCTGGCAAAACATGCCTCCGTTGCGGGTATTCGTTGCGAAGAAAGAATAGGAGCGAGCTCAGCTTGCCTTTTTTGGCTTGCCGTCATATACTCCCGCAGATGATGTTTGCCCTATGGCTTTTCGATTGCATACACTCATAACCGGAGTACTCGGAGTTGGGGGAGCAAAAGCAAAAGATTTTGCGCGCCTCGGTCTCTTTTCTTTACGTGATGCATTGTTTGATTTTCCTTTTCGGTATGACGACCTCTCGCACGCCCT
>JBBTSN010000144.1:0-20448 GCA_038078775.1 Patescibacteria group bacterium
ATTCCGTGTTAACGGAACTTCATCCTGCACATGGATAGCTCACTGGGTTTCGGGTCTAACCAACGTTACGAGCGCCCTATTCAGACTCGCTTTCGCTACGGCTCCGTTCTTTCAAAACTTAACCTCGCAACGTAAGTTAACTCGTTGGCTCATTATGCAAAAGGTACGTGGTTGCGCGTACATATACATCGCTTCCACCGCTTGTAGACATATGGTTTCAGATTCTATTTCACTCCCCTTCCGGGGTTCTTTTCACCTTTCCCTCGCGGTACTGGTTCACTATCGATCTGTATTTGTATTTAGTTTTACCACATAGTCGTGGTAGCTTCCGACAGGATTTCTCGTGTCCCGCCGTACTCAAGATCGTACCCCTACTGTATGTAGCGTAATTTTGCATACGGGACTATCACCCGCTATGGTTCAACTTTCCAGTTGATTCTGCTACTACGTACATAGACAATACTTATTTCACCAGAAATAAACGGATACGCCTTACAACCCTCACTAGGCAACGGCTGGTGCCTTTCGCCTCGCCTATCTTCCCGAAGGAAGCATTAGCGGACTTCACGTAGTGAGTTTAAACTGTTCCCATTTCGCTCGCCACTACTTTGGGAATGTGGAAACGGTCCGTCATCTTGTTCCTCGAAGCATCGAGAAGCAAGATGAGGATCGTATCCTTTCTTTTCTTTTCCTTGTGGTACTGAGATGTTTCACTTCCCACAGTTCCCTTCAACAACCTATGTATTCAGTTGCTGATCATCAGGCATTCCCCTGATGGGGTTTCCCCATTCAGACATTTTCGGATCAACGGTTGCTTGCCACCTTCCCGAAACTTTTCGCAGGCTGCTACGTCTTTCATCGGCAAATACAGTCTAGCCATCCACCTATACACCCTTACTCTCCACCCACTGGCTACGCACAACCCTATTCTGTTGTGTTTCCATGTGGGATGGCGAATTGCAATATGCATTATTCTTCATCAGTATTCAGTTGTGAAAGTGCGGCAGGATAGTACCGAATTATCTATGCTATTGTCAAGGAGTTAATCGCCCTGCAAACCATAATGCATTGCTTGTTCCCTTTTTTGGCTAATATTCCTTTGTATGTTGAAGATTCTGCTTCTCGCTGTTGGTGAACTCCCCTCAGGCGGATTTCAAGAAATTGGGGATAACTTCATCCACTTTTTAAAAAAATACGCGAGCTTTGAAACACGCTCCTACAAGACCCCAAAAGCGCTCCTCGAGAAGGCTCTGGACGGTTCTTTTTTGCTCGATGAACGAGGTACGCAATATTCCTCTCAATCATTTGCAGCGCTCCTCACCAAATACGAGGATCGAGGCGATACCTTTACCCTCATTCTCGGTGGCCCGGACGGTTTTACCGCCACAGAAAAACAGCGTTTTCAAAGAATTTCGCTTTCTCCCATGACCACGACGCATGATATTGCCCATGTCTTCATCCTCGAGCAGCTTTTCCGGGGACTCAGCATTGTGCATGGATCGAGTTACCACAGGGATGAGCCGAGGTAGAATCCCATCATTCTATGCGCGAACATCGTCCAGATTTTTCCTCCTTCGGAAAAGCTCGAGAGCGTTATCAGGGCCTTAGGGAAGAGGTTCCTGTTGTTCATGCCTTTCGTGAAGTAGGGTGGCCACTATCACGCACACTTGAAGAGATGCTTCATGAATCCGCTGACCATCGATTTGTTTCTGAGAATATTCCCGACAACTTTCGCAAAGGAAGTGGATTTCTCCAGGCAACCCGCCAACTGGCAGATTCCATTAACCAGGAACGGAGAATAACCGGGCTTCGACGCATACGAGACCCGGGAATCAACGTTATTCTCCCCCGCCTTCTTGAAGCATTTCCTCAATACAAAGACGAGCTTGAAGATTTGAAACGATCTACCGATGCTGCACTCCACAACGAACTCATGAGCAGAAAAGAAATACTGCGAGCAAAGGAGGAGATAGTCGCTGCAAGAGAACGAAGGGAAGGAGATTTTTCTTCATACGAACACGCCATTGAAGATGCTCAAATTCAACAAGCTAAAGATGCGGACGCGCTAAGACAGGTAGATGACCGCATTGAAGATATTGTGAATGAGGCCTTGCCTGATGGCGTTACGCCGGAAGAATGGTGGGTTCCTGATCCCGTGAAAATCGAGGCAGTTAAAGTTGAATTAAGAAAGGCTCCTCTAGGGGATCAGCTCATCGGAAGGATGACGCTTGATCTTATAGCTCCTATCGAGGAAACAACGTCCCCCGTACTTCCTCTTGCAAAGACAGAGCTCCGGATTGGAACCTGCACAACCGCGGAAGTATATTTTCTGGATGCCGTTACGCACCATCGTGGATACGAGCTTCCTGACGTGATTGTCGGCAGCGACAATCAGCCGCTCATGCTTTTTAAGAATGCAGGCGAACGTTCGGCTATTACTCTGATAGAGACCGTACTTAATGGAGTGCGTGTTCCTCCGGGATCTCTTTTGGCAATTGAAGAGGGTGAAAAAGTCCGACATGGAATAATTCCTATATCCACTATTCCAGGTTTTAAATTTCTTCGACTTTCTACGCTTGCCATTCCGCCAAAAGAACGTGAAGAAGCAGTTGGTAATGTGTATGCATTTCAGCGCTGGCGGGACATGAAAGGCTACGACACCATTACCATCTCGGATCTTACGGACGCAGCACAGAAAAGACTCCGCGACCTTGCTGGTTAGCGTTTTTTCTTTGAGAATCCTCGAGCTATTTCCACGTTCGCTTTCTATTGATTTCCTCTTTTTCTCGAATTGCATCTTCAATATTTACCGAGAACGTATTTGCAATATCCATAAGATACATGGCAACGTCGGCAATTTCTTCGCGAATTCCGAAGTTGATTTGCTCTAGCGTGTGCGATCCTTCAACGTGCATTCCTTGTACTTTACGAATAGCCTTTGCGAGTTCTCCGACTTCTTCTGAGAACAGGAGGAACTTTTCAAGTGGCGTATTTGTGTCGAATCCGCGCTCTTTGCACATATCCTCAACCCATTTTTGAGCGTCGGTGAATGAGGCATTTTGAGGAAAATCAATCATATATTTCTTTTAAAGCTTTTACGGTTTCATTGTTACGACGGTTTCTTGGGAAAGATGTGCCTCCCAGAATTTCTCTGCAACAGCCCCCGGAGTAAGAGGCCCTTCATTCCGAACTGCCCCATCAATGATGAGTGTTTTTGCATGAATTGCATGCTCGATACATGGATCTACGAGCGCAAGCACAAGGGTATGCAATGCTCCTTTTGAAACAGACAGCGCGCATTTTGCTGGATCGGGAATATCTTTATATCCTCCTCCGGTTGCAATAAAAGACGCGTCTTTCTCTGTGTACGGCAACACTGCCTGCAAAATACTTAAAGCACCTCCCGTATTTACCGCGAGTGCCTCCATAAAAAGATCACATGAGAGCTCAGTTCCTTTTCCTTTCGGACTCTCTTTTGCATTAAAGATAACACACGCGATTTTTCCTTCGCTCTTTCTTACGAGGCGCCCCACTACTTCTTTGCATTGCCTTTCATTGGTCACATCGCATGTCTCACCTATTGCATCTCCTCCGTTCTTTTGGATTTCTTCGGCTATACTTTTTGCAGAAGCTCCCGTTTTACTCAAAAGTACGATACAAAAATTTTCTCGCGCAAAACGTTGCGCAATTTCTTTTCCGAAATGCTTACCGGGACCAACGAGAAGAAGTATAGATTGAGACATATGAAATAAGAAGTTCTTTCGATGATCGAATTGAAAAGTCTTATGTGGGACTAGAGATGCTTTCTTGTCTCTTCTGCTCGCTCGATAATTCGATCGCCTATAGTCCCCCAATCTATATATTCATTGAATTTGCTCGGATGAATGCATTTAATTGCGGTTACATGGCCCGCCGGATCGGAAACGAACTCTCCTAGAGGTTCAACTATACAAAAAGATCTCAACTGAATAATCGACGCACCATCTTCTGAAAAAACTTCTTGATAGCCTATAGGCTTATGCGAAACGACACGCATATTCGTCTCTTCTTCTACCTCCCGCCTTAGTGTTCCTTCAATGTCTTCTCCGGGTTCCCTCTTTCCGCCCGGCAGGCTCCATTCTTTCTTTTTCTCGTGCCAACAGATGACGATTTCATTTCCTAGATAACACACGCCGTAATGTTGCGTGATTTTTTCTTGAGGGAGGTGCCCGAAAGAATCTACGTCATTATAAGCGACATGATACTTTTTGCCGTGAGCGATGTAGTCTTCTTCGATACGCATATTCAATTTATCGCTTTATTCCTTCACGTAATATACCGAGAAAAGTTTTTGTTGCGGGATATACCGGAATATCTTCTGTTTCTTGTATCGCAAACCATCCCGCCTCTACAATCTCTCCTTCATCGATATTTATTTTTTGATCATCAAAGCATGGTGCAGTAAAAAAGAAGACCGTTCCTTCTCCAAAATCAAAAGGGGTTTGCACAACTTCGCTCATTATTTTTGGATCTATTCTTAAGCCTGCTTCCTCGTACACTTCACGAACAATTGCAGCTCGCGCGTCTGTATCTTCTTCATCTATACCTCCACCAATTGGCTGCCAATAATCCGGATATTTTCTCGTTCGAACTAAAAGGATTTCTTCGCGATCGTTGATCAAGCCTAGTACGGCTACGTTTCTTTTCATATTTTCTTTACAGCAAAATATCCGCGAATGCGTCGGGAAGGGATTTACCGGGGGCGTAGACGAGGGGTTCGGCGATGACTTTTTCGATGACGTCGAGAAGGAGGGGTTGGATGGGGTCTTGGAAATGGCCGCCGGTTTCGGGGGTGGCGAGGGCTGCGTGGAAGACCTGTGCGTATTTTTGCGCATGTTCAACCGGAATTGTTTTGTCGTCCTTTGCATGGATGACGGAGAAGCGTGAGGCGCGCCACATGAGCACATCGTGGTCGAGGTCGGAGAGGAAAAAGCCGCGGAAGCGATCGTCTTTAATGAACCAAGGAGCGGAAATAAGCACGCATGCTTTTGGCGTGGTGCGTGCTTCTACGGCTTCAAGAAAACGAAGCGCCATAGGGCCGCCAAGACTGTGGCCCACGATGATGTCGTTGTCGGTAAGCACACGCGTGGCTTCGACGAGTGCTTTTGTCCAGGCCTCTGGATCGGGGTTTTCTGGGTCGGGGAGCTCAGGGATGAGCACTTCGTGACCGCGCTTTTTAAGCTCGTCTTCAAGCCACGGCCAGAAGTGCATGCGGGGGGAAGACTTGTAACCGTGAATGCCGATGATGCGCATAGATTTATGAACGGATAAGACGGATGGGGACGGATGGCGGCAACGGATGGTGAACATACGGTACGTCAAATACACAAAACTGAAAACCGCCCTCTCTTTAAGCGTCAGATGCGGTTTTATGTGTTCTTATATGAAGTTTTGAGAGTGAAACGCGAAACCATGCCATCCGACGTATCGACGTTGCCGAAAAACTCCGCCTTTGGACGTGCCCACCGACGTCCGTCTTGAAGGGATTCGTAAATAATCATTTCGGATTCATCATCGGTATGTAGTGCTTCGCTCAGAACGCGGTATAGGCCGCCTTTGTAGTGACGATAAATATCGCTCATACGATTTTCTTCTTTTGGATATGTCTGCGTTGCACAAGCCAAGCACCTAATATGATTCCTGATACCTGCAATGCAGCGAGTGCGACATCGCTTGCCGGGGTTATTTCATTACCCATGCGCCAAACTCCTATGAGTAACATCACAAGAAAAAGTATTGTTGCATTTCTCACTGCGGTTATGGGGCGAATTTTTCCCAAAACCATACCCCCTATAAGGAACCCGAGAAATGTTCCGCATGCGATAAGAATTTCATATCGAGACCACAATGCTTCATCGCCCATCTTTCCGACCATAATCCCTACTCCTACCATTATCAGTCCCACTAGCAGAAGCGAAACAAGGTACCCTACGACACCTGCAAGAAAATCTTTCCAAGAAACATCGAGTTTATTTTTCATATTTGGCTTATTGTAGAAATAGGAGAGATTCAGTACTATCTTATTCGTTCGGGTGAGAATAGCATAGGATCGTGAACGAGTAGTTTCTCGTTAGGAAAACTCGTTTATTTGGAGGTAGTTTCTTTCCGAAGAGCGAGGATTCCCGAGGCGTACCAAATCGGTACGGCGAGGGAACCGGAGCGATGAGGGAAGAAAATAGCCCAAATAAATGAGTTTTCCCATAAGGGCGAGTGGTGGAATTGGTATACACGCATGCCTTAGGAGCATGTGCCGCAAGGCATAAGAGTTCGAGTCTCTTCTCGCCCACCAGTGTGAGGTAGTGAAGGTATGAAGTTGGGAAGTTGCCTCCAGCCCTATCGGGCCGTTGGCCCGGAGGGGGAAGCTAGTGAGTGAGCGGTAGTTTTTATAGATTTTTTTTAGGAAATACGAGGACGAGAAAAGTTTTCCACAGAAACTTTTTACACAAAGAATGTTCGTGCTAAGGTGGATTTACAGACATCACTCCCCCGTCTCACTTCTTGAGATGTGCGGGAGTTTTGTTTTGTACGACGTCGTGACTTTTAATTCACCCTAACGCACCGCCATGAATCATCGCTATGTCGCGCTCTTCATTTTTGCGTGCACATTCGCCACATTGTCTCCTTTACGGACGCATGCAGCTTCCCTCCCCGCTGTCGTCCTCTCGGAAATTCAATGGGGCGGATCTGCTCTTTCGACGGCAGATGAATGGATTGAACTTGCCAATACTTCGTCTGAATCCGTCGACGTCAGTTCATGGAAAATAACCGGAGTCGCTTCGCAAGGAGCAGAAATAACCCTTCCAGCCGGAACCATTCTCCCGAGTCACACTACCTACCTCGTTGCAAACTATGCACTCGGAGATGCAAAAACGGTCCTTGCCGTTTCACCAAATCTTGTGAGTAGCTCTGTGAGTATTTCAAATAGCTCGCTGATGGTAACCCTAGTTACTGCGGATGGAATACTTATTGACTCATATTCTGACCAAGAGACTCCCGGAATAGGAAGTTCATCACCCCCCGCAAGCGCAGAGCGGAATCTTGAGGATGGACTCTGGTTTACTGCGGTGACTTCCCTCAATATTCTTACGGAAGAAACGCTCGGATCTCCTGGATACGCACTGTTTCCCGCGCTTGTTACGACTCCTGTCGAGGAAGAAATGTTGCTCGAGATTGAAATTCAAGAAGAGACTTTGTTGATCGTCGAAGAAATCATTTCTTCTGATCTTCCTGAAAGTATTGTTTCTGAGTTATCTTCTCCTGAAATCATTGTAGAAACTGATCTCTCCGCTCCTGAGGACGTGATTGTACACGCTGATGACGATGCGGAGGCAGTAGTTGAGGAAACTGATCTCTCCACTTCTGAAGAAGCGATCGTTCAAACAGAAGAAATTCTTGTAGACACGACAGAAGAGACTGCTCTGGAAACAGATCGTTCGGTACCTCCAATCGAGGAAGTCATCATTCTTATCGCCCCCGTTTCTTCTGACGTTGTTACGTCTTCCGTGGAGGAGGTGTCGGAAGAGATAGACGACAGACAGCAGATTGAAGATGTTCTTGATGACGATGTCACCACGATAACCAAGACGCTTGATTATTCGCCACTTCGCGTGACTGAATTCTTAAGCAGTCCTTCAGAAGGAAATGAGTGGATTGAGATCTGGAATTCGGGAACGGAAGAGATCGTGTTTGATGGCGTTACCGTTACGGACGCATCGAAAAAGATCACGATTCTTTCGGGAGTACTTGATGCTGGAGATTATGTGCTCGTAGAAAATCCGAAAGGAAAACTCAATAACACCGACGACACCATTACACTCACTCTTCCTGATGGACAAGTGCTCTTTACTCTCGCGTATGGAACGAAAGATTTTCCTGCATCAAAAAAAGGAAATTCAGCCGGAATGTGCAGTGACGGATGGCACACTGACCTTGTTCCTTCGCCCACAACAGAAAATTCTTGCCCCACAATCACTCTTCAACCAACTATCTATGACACCGAAATATCGAATTCACCGACCGTCGAGCTCAGTAATACCTCTTCGGGAGCTTCTCCGACCATTCAAGGAGATGTTCCAATCGCGGAGGATCCCGGTTCCTCAGATACGCCCGTCGCTCAGATTACGACATCCGTAATTACCGATGCAGCTGTCTCTGCGTCGGAAAAGGTATCATCAGCTTCCGAGAAATCTTCTTCTGAAAAGGTTTCATCAAAAAGCACCATTCTTTCTGTTGAACTTAGGGATCTTGAAGGACTTCCTTCGGGACAATATGTCGAAGTGACCGGAGTCGTTATTGCTGAACCAGGAGTATTTGGAAAGCGTATTGCCTATCTTGATGGCGTGCAGCTCTATTTCCATAAGGCAACATGGCCGTCACTCCCTCTTGGAACTTCGGTGCGCATTGTTGGAACCTGGGATTATGACGGTGACAGCCGGAGGATAAAAATCTCCGATGCGTCTGATATCGAAATTCTTGGATCAGAAACTGTTGAGCCCGCTTCTTGGGATAACGTTTCTGCAGAAACCGTAAGCGACATTCTTGTCACTGCTTCGGGAACACTCACAAAAAAAGAAGGCGACGTCTTCATTTTCTCCTCGCTTACCGGAAAAGATTTTCGTGTTGTTGATGAAGCCGAGACTGGATCGCTCAACGCACTTCGCGCTGGAGACCATGTAACCGTTACGGGCATACTCCTTCCTTCTGATGGAACTTGGATTCTTGCACCACGAAACTCTGACGATATCGCTCTTGCAGCCCCCGATATTCCGACACAGGAAATATCTTCACCTTCTTCGGACGCGCTTACCACCACCGCGTCATTTGCAAGCTCTACACCCATTATTGGTGGAGGAATTCTTGCAAGTAGTGTAAGCGCACTTGGGTACTGGTTCTTTCGTTCTAAAAAATTATCATTTCTCTTCTCTTAAATTCTGTATGGAAAACAAACAAAATTGGTACGATAAAATTTCTGATTCTTTTGAGCTGCTCATGAGAAAATTCGACATGCCCGAAGATATGCAAATTGAAATTCGCGAATTTGTCTTTGGAGTTGCGCGCGAACAGTTCAAGGTAGGCAATAAGTCTGGTATTAGTTGGGCATATCGAAATGTACGCGAGGGAAAGAACGCAGCAGCACCAACGGCTGCGTAATAAAAAAATCGACGCGACTCGTAGGGAACGGTTTAGAACCGTTCCCTACGAACGTGAACGTCGTTTTTTTATAGTCCCATACCGAACAGAATTGTGCTCATGATGAGCATTGCAACAAGATAGTAGCCTGTGTTTATTGCCCACAACTTCCAGCTCTTTCCTTCCCACAGCACCACACCTGTTCCTACGGTTGCAACAAATCCAAGCCACATCCAGAACGCGCCTTGCAGTGCTTCACCGTATGAAGCCGTTTCTGCGAATGCGAGAACGTGACCAAGTACATAAGCCATTGTGTACGCACAAACAAAAGCGATGAGATAAGAAAATCCCATCATCTTCTTTTGCTTTTCAGTCATGCTTTCCATTTTATGACCGCTTTCTTTCATCCACATCTTCCCCACAGGAGTTGCGGGGTTGTACCACACCATCCCGAGTACCATGTTTGCCACCGCACATACGAACGGAGCAATAAGCGACACTTCAACGATTTGCATACTCTTTAACCTAAAAAAATCTTACCAAGAACATACCATAAAAAGAAAAATCCCTGACAAAAAGTCAGAGATTTTTCTGGAGCGGTAGACCGGGGTCGAACCGGCGACCTTCTCCTTGGCAAGGAGACGTTCTACCACTGAACTACTACCGCTCGTGTTTTGATTTCCTGCCCAAGTTTGTCCCCGGCGGTGTCACGGGTCCCGGCCGACAGCGTCAACGTCCAAATGAAGGACGTCTCCTTGTCAGCCACCCGCTCCTAGCCAGGAACAAACTTAGCAGGAAATCGCTTGCCTCTTTAACTATACCTATCATTCACAACATCGCCTCCTGCGTTTGGCCTCGTCGGCTCCTTGCAACTGAACGAACTTAGTAGCAAATCGCTTGTCTGAAAATGAACTACGCACACACTAATTTCGTGGGATACTATACTCAGAGGTATGAAAATCGTCAACAAAGGCCGTGGTGCATATTTTTTCGTGGCTGTTTTTGGAATCACGCTTTTTTTTGTAATGTTTTTTATTGCCCCGAACACGGTTTTCGCGCCATGGGAGGAGACGGCCCAGTGGGCCGTCTCTACGGATACGCCACCTCATTCCATTTCTGATATTGGAAAACCCACATCCCCAGACGCCGATACGCTCGTCGATGATATTCCGCTGACCGAACCCGAGTCTTCACGCGTTCTTTTTGTCGGAGACATTATGCTCGCGCGAGCGGTTGAGTGGTCCATCAAGGAGGAAGGCGCAGGCTATCCTTTTCTCCTGTGGGATGCGGGACTTTTCGCTGATGCCGATGCGGTTATTGGAAACTTTGAAGGAACGATTCGCGACGCTGAACACATTGAACAGACCAATGTTATGGCGTTTGATACGCTTCCTGAATACGTCACTCCGCTCGCAGGAGCTGGGTTCACGCATCTTTCGCTCGCGAATAATCATGCGGATGACTTTGGGCAAGCAACTACAGACTTTATGCGATCAACAATTACCGACGTGGGGATTACTCCTTTTGGCGACCCATTCGTAAGCGAAAGTTTTATCGCACGGATAGACGGGGGTATTCCTGTTAGCCTCGTTGGATTCCACGCATTCAATGAAGAAACTGCGAGTATTGTCGAAACAATTCGCACTGAAGATGCTGCGGGAAATTTCGTCATCGTTTATCCGCATTGGGGTGTTGAATACAATCATGAGCCGTCGATTTCTCAAACTGCTGCTGCGCAAATCTGGATTGATGCAGGAGCCGATCTTATTATTGGTGCACATCCGCATGTTGTTCAAACTGCCGAAATTATTAATGGCGTTCCGGTGATTTATTCGCTGGGAAACTTTTTGTTTGATCAAGATTTTTCTCGTGCAACACAAATTGGTGCGGTGGCTGATGTCACTCTTTCTTCTTCGGAAATTCTTATTACCTTCTCCCCCGTCTCTATTCTCCATCGCCAAATGTTTGTTGATCACGAGCTTGATGAGACACTTCGTTCTTGGCTTGGAATTGATTCGCTTACGTGGACTATTTATCGCCAAAAAACCCAAACGCCTTAAGCGCCGCTTCAGTTCCTGCGCGTTTCGGTTCCCACATTCCTTCAAGAAGCTCAGTCGCACTCCCCCACCGTACTGCATCAAATTCTCGATGATGTGCATCAAGATTAAACTCAATCGCATCATGGAGCATTGCCAAAAAGAAATGCTGTTCTTGGCCAACATATGGATTGCCTGGATATCTTGCCTGCGACTCTTCTGGCCACTCGTAAGAAAATGTCTCTTCGAGTTCGTCGATAATTTCAAAACTTTCCTTTTCAACACCGAGCTCTTCCATCATCTCCCGTTCGGCTGCTTCACGGGGCGTTTCTCCTTCATCAATACCGCCCTGGACTGTTTGCACCGTATGTTCCGCGTAACCGGGAAATCCGCGTTCGCAAAGAAGGATTTCTTTTTTGCTATTTGTAATAATCACTGCGGCGTTTGGACGAAATTGTTTTTGCATACGTTACGCGTACTTTATCAAAAGGGGGGCAATCAGAGAAATACTTCGAGATCGAGAAAGGTTTGTACATAAACTTCGTTGACACACTTGACGGAATACTTTTATTATATATCATACTTGATATATGTCTATATCTCCCCAAAGCGCACAAGAGAAGATCGGGTTCTTTATGAAGAACCTCCGCGAAGAGCGCGGCATGACTCAAGCAGTCTTTGCTAAAGAACTCGGAACGTCGCAATCTGCCGTTGCGCGTATGGAGGCGGGAAAGCAAAACTTTAGCACGAATGAGCTTCTCAAAATTAGTAAAATTCTGAACAGAAAACTTATCACCGTTTCTAACTCCATGGATTTTCGTATTATGGGCGGAAAGAAGCTGTCCGGAAGCATTGCAACGCACTTTTCTAAGAATGGCTCAGTAGTGCTCTTATGTGCTTCGTTGCTCAATAAAAGTAAAACTACCCTCCACGGGATTGCACGTATTGAGGAGGTTCACCGCCTTATTGAAATCATGGAAAGCATTGGAATCTCTGTACGCTGGATTGCAAAAAATAGCGTAGAAGTTCTTCCTCCAAAGACGTTTCGCCTAAAAACGCTCAACAAAGTTTCTGCTACAAGGATTCGTTCGAGCCTCATGCTCATTGGACCGCTCATGCACCATGTCTCTCAAATCCAACTTCCTCATGCAGGAGGCTGCAAAATGGGAAATCGTACTATCGCCGCACATCGATACGGACTTGAATCACTCGGAATGACTATCGATACAAAAAATGCGTTCTACGATATAAAGAAGGACAAGCTTTCTCCGGCCGATATCGTTATGTACGAGGCAGGCGACACCGCAGCAAATAACTTGCTCATGGCTGCTGCACTTATTCCGGGTATCACAACCATCCGCTTTGCTCCTCCCAACTATCAAGTACAAGAACTCTGTTTCTTCCTTGAAAAGATGGGAGTTCGTATTGAGGGAATTGGAACAACCACGCTGGTTGTCCACGGTATTCAGGACATTAATAAGGCGGTTGAATATCACAATAGTGAAGACCCAATTGAATCCATGATGTTCATTTCCGCCGCACTTACTACACACTCCAAACTCACTATTACTCGCTGCCCTATTGATTTTCTTGCCATTGAGCTTTTGAAACTTGAGAAAATGGGCATGAAATATACAAAAACAAAACGATACGCTTCCTATAACGGACGAACGTCGCTTGTTGATCTCACCATTTTTCCTTCTCAGCTCAGCGCTCTTCCTGATAAGATTCATCCCCTTCCTTATCCTGGCCTTAATTCTGACAACCTCCCCTTTTTTGTTCCGATTGCTACACAGACTGAAGGCACTACACTCGTTCACGACTGGATGTGGGAGAACCGTGCTATCTATTTTACCGAGCTTAATAAACTTGGCGCGCAAGTAGCTATTGCTGATCCTCATCGCGTTTTTGTCACCGGAAAAACTGCTCTCAAGGGCGCACAAATTGTCTGCCCTCCTGCGCTTCGTCCTGCAATGATTATTCTTATTGCTATGCTCGCGGCAGAAGGTACGTCGATATTGAGAAATGTCTACTCCATCAATCGTGGCTATGAAGAAATCGCCACACGTCTTAATTCTATAGGTGCAAAGATCGAGGTTTTAGGAGACTTGTAAATCAAAAATCTCACTCGGGAGTGAGTGAGATTTCCCTTCTTGAGAGCGGGTATGGAACTTCTGATTTTTACTCCTTTAGGCTGAAATTAAGCTTATTTATTTTCTAAAAAAGCCTTATTTATATTCATTCTTTTCGACTATGCCAGCAAACTAGTCTGATTATGGACTGATTAGCTAGAGATAGTCCAATACCCTTTTTTGTTGGATCCTTCATATTGAATCTTATTGGCTAACCGGAGTTCCTGAAGCATATTTCCGATATTCTTCCTTGTGTAGTTCGGAAAAGCATCACGGAACTCGTACATGTAACCTTTACCGTTCTTAAGAATATGTTGCAGTATCAATGCTTTTGTTGCCTCTCGAGACAAACCTGACAAACGAGTGTGTTCACCTAGTCTCTGTTCTTGTTGATAATAATCTCGCGATAGCACAATTTTAGAACCCCTAGTTATACCAACACGCTCTACAATTCCTATTTTTATCCACTCTCCAATTCTATTCTCTTGAAGGGGGCTGAGGCCATTCTTGATACGCTCCAAATCAATTAGGTCCTCAGCTGTAAAAACAATCTGTCTCTGATTGGCAACACGTTCTACATATCTCACAAAACCTACATCACGAACTAAGGCAGGAATGACTAGTTGAAATTTAGATTCATCAACTTTTGATAAATCAGGCATGCCTTTGCCGTCAGAAAGGGTAAATTTAAAAATATCATCTATACCTTGCCCCGAACGTTCTACAAGACTAATCTTTTCTAATGTTTCCATGAGCAAACGATTCCGCCATGCCTTAGAAGAAAGTATATTTTTAATAGTAACTCCAACGAGTAATCCACCCGGGTTTTCTATGGAAAACTTTGCAGGAGAGGCAGAAATAAACACTGAGCGGTCAGAAAAAGAGTAGTCTCGGTGTGCCACCGCATTTAATATTGCTTCACGAATACTCTTTTCATGGAAGGCATAAATTTCTTTTTGAATAAATCCTTCTTGAAAAGGAACACGTATATTCCTGGCATCGATAGCCTCCCAAATCTCGTTGTGAATAAGTAAAAAGGCATTTTTCCAGGATTTTCTATAATCATATTCCACCCTATTTTCATCTTGTCTCCACTCCAAAATGACTTCTGATCCAGGCAAAAGTTTTCCTATGGAAGTCTCTTTTCCTAACAAGATGACTGCAGCGTTTGTTAAGCCTTCATCGCTTAATAAATTAAGTGACTGTAGAATTTTTTCATCACCGAAAAGTAAAAAGTCTTCTCGTCTAGCTTTCGTCGACCATCCCTTTCGCAACACTTCTATGGCCAAAGGATCTAAATCTTCGATTTCTGCTTTCGGACATATTTCCGATGAATAATCCGATCCTTGTAACGACTCTCTTAAAATTGCTTCCATTCTTTCTGGACGAAGACTGGTTAGAGAATCCCCTACCCGCTGCCATGCTTTTGCGTGCGCATATACAGGACGCCTGGGGGCATGTCGTGGGATTGAGATTACCCAAACTCTCTTAGAAGAATCGTCCGTAATGAACTCCTGAGTATAGAATCCTTCTGATATTAGATTAGGACAGTTCCCGAGAATTCTAAGTTTTATATTTTCAATCGTATAATTTGATACATCTGTAATACCCTCGATATTACGGTCGTCATCAACCCCTATAATCAAAAACCCTCCGCTCATGTTTGAAATCGCCGAAATATAAGAAATTGCATCTTCTCCCTCCCTTCCCGAAATATTTTGGGTTAAGCGTGACCAATTCTTCCAATCAACAGACTCGTCTTCTTTTGGATATTGGTTTTTAAGATAGCTGCTCAACTCTGTTTCTGTCATAACTCCCTTCTATTTAATCTCTTGGAGCTTATTAAACTCTAAATTTTTGAATTAGAAAAGTAAACAAATCAAAAATCTCACTCGGGAGTGAGTGAGATTTTTTGGTACCGAGGGCGGGAATTGAACCCACACGGCATTTCTGCCTGGGGATTTTAAGTCCCCTATGTCTACCATTCCATCACCCCGGCATACAGATTTGCTACCCAAGTTGGCCATCTACGGTGTCGTCGGCACTGGGCTCGGCCTCAACGTACATTTTGGGTACGTCTTCGGCCGGTGCTCGTCGTCTCCTAGCGAGGAACAAACTTAGCAGGAAATCTTCACTTACCAAGACTTGTCTTGATTCGACTCGTGCGCCCTTCGTCGCCGTACATTTTGGGTACGGCTTCAATCGGTGCCGTGTCACGCCATTGCCTTGTCACGAGACGCCATGTCCTTCGCCTACGCTCAGGAGGCGTCTCTACGGACATGAAACCATGTCTATTTTTCCATTCTTCGCTCTTTTCCGCAACCCTTGTAGGCATACCGAACAAAAACCGATAAGATAGAGGGGTTATGGCCATTGAAGAACATTCTGAAGAGGTGCTTCGCGAAACTGCTCCTGAGGCGCAAGCTGATGAGCAGCAACAGGAGCTTACCTTGCGTCCGCAAACGCTTGCGGATTTTATTGGCCAACCTGATCTTCGGGCGAATTTGGAAATTTTTATTGGTGCAGCAAAAACGCGTAATGAACCACTTGAGCATTTGCTCTTGTACGGAAATCCGGGACTCGGGAAAACCACGCTTGCACATATTGTTGGCCAAGAGATGGGCGCTCAGGTTCGTGTGACGAGCGGCCCGGCACTTGAGCGTGTTGGCGATCTTGCTGCCATTCTTTCTAATCTTCAGCGCGGCGACATTTTGTTTATCGATGAAATTCACCGAATGAACAAGTCGATTGAAGAGGTTCTTTACCCTGCTATGGAAGATTTTGCGCTTGATGTGGTGGTAGGAAAAGGGCCAACGGCACGCACGCTTCGGTTGAGTCTTGAGCCATTTACGATTATTGGAGCTACCACGCGCCTGTCACTTTTGTCTGCACCGCTTCGTGATCGATTTGGTACGGTTTTTCAGCTCGACTTTTACGATGAGCCCGACATGTGCAAAATTGTTTCTCGCAGTGCACATATTCTTGGATTCTCAGTTGACGAGCACTCTGCACAAACCATTGCGAAGCGCGCACGCAAAACGCCGCGTATTGCCAATCGGCTTTTAAAACGTGTTCGCGACTTTGCGCAGGTAAAACACGCCGGCGCTATCTCCCCCGCTATTGCCAACGCCGCACTTGATCTCCTCGCTATTGATCCACTCGGACTTGATACTGCTGACCGTCGTATTCTTTTAACGCTTATTGAGAAATTCCAGGGAGGGCCCGTTGGGCTTGGTACCCTTGCTGCAGCAACTCAGGAAGAACAAGCGACTATTGAAGAGGTGTACGAACCATTCCTTTTGCAATTGGGATTTCTTGAACGAACTACGCGCGGACGCGTGGCGACCCAACGCGCGTACGAACATTTGAATATCGTTAAACGAACGGGGATATAGACATGAGCTGCCATAAATGGCGTCTCTACGTTCACGGTACACGACGATTTTACGAATACGTTATACTACATGCGTATGGATGCCATCCCCTTTATCGTCCTTCTCATTCCCTACTTTTTCGTTGCGGGAGTTGCGGCTCTTTTTCTCTTTTTCAATGTATTTCATCTTTGGAGATATGGGGTTGAGGGAACGGGAACAACGCTCCTCATTATTATGTACGTCTGCCTTTTTGCGGTGACGCTTGGAGGAACATGGCTTGCACTCAGCGGATTTGTTTGGGGAGATACTTTTTCACTCACCAATCTTCTTCCTTCGTCATCAGGAAGCTCTTCTTTTGGACTATGATGCATCTTCAACGCCTCCCAAATGCTCGCCCCGGAGAACAGGTTATCCTTCTTTTACACCGACACTGGATTGATGTTCTCCGCATTTTCATGTTCACCACCTTGCTCATCATTATTCCGCTTTTTGTTGGTGGAACGCTTGTTTTTGTGAATGCGCCTATTCTTTCACATGCCGTTTTTGGTCCCATTCTTCTTTCACTTCTCGGGGCGTATCTTTTGATTGTACTGAGCGTGACTCTCACGGAAATCACTGACTACTGGCTTGATGTGTGGATTGTAACCAACGAACGCATTATCAATTCAGAACAGCACGGATTGTTTAATCGCGTTGTCTCTGAGGTACATTTAAACCAAATCCAAGATATTACGAGCGAGCAGCGTGGACTTCTCGGAACATTTCTTACCTTTGGAAATGTCTACGCACAAACTGCTGCAGAACGAGAACGTTTTACTTTCAAAAATATCGACAATCCTGACACCGTGAAAATACATATTGGTGAACTCATTACGACGTGCAAAACCACGCATCACCATACCCCAGAGGAAATGGGACCCGCAGGATCTCAATTAAAAAATCCCTCGACGTAATCGCGGAGACGGCCCAGCGGGCCGTCTCTACGTATCGTGGGGGATTTTTTTATTCCCATATGCGTTCTACCTCTACACCTGTGTAAAAATACGTGAGGATTTCTTCTGAAGTCTTACCCTCGTTTGCCATACAAATTGCACCTGATGCAGACATTCCCACACCGTGTCCCCACAACGTTTTTCCTTGGTCGCAGGGAACGGCGACCGCTTGTGCATACGGGATGCTTCCGGCCCATACATCGCTCCAATTGCGGGTCATGCCGTCTGAGCGTGAGAAATACGATGTAATTGCGGTTGCGCCCTGATATGTGACGATATACCCACGAGACGCCTCAACTGCAGCGGTAATGAGCGGATTGCGCTCTTCTTGTCCGTAGCCCCAGTACACTTGATCGCGATACGCGTCTACCAAATATCCTTCGGCGGCATGTTTTGAAACGTGTGTGTAGTGATAGTACGCGTACGTTCTTGCGGCGGTGAGAATTGCTTTTTGATATTCGGTGGGTGATGAGTTTGAAGTTTCGGCGAGCCCTCGCAGGTAGTATTCCATTCCCAACTCGTTAATAATCCATGTGCGGTCTTTGGATGCATTGTATCGGAGCTCGAGCACGTTACGGAACGTATTGTTTGCAAAAGATGTTCCGCGGGTAACCCGGCGATCGAAGTTGGTGATTTCAAGTACTGCGTTTGCCGTGACGGGCACAAAACGAAGCGGCAACGAAGATGTTTTCTCTGCAGTTCCGGATCCGTACACGTAGACGCCGTTCTCGTATGCTGCCCGCACATTGCTTCCCTTTGGAATCGTAAGGAGCAGTTTTCCGTCGGTATCACGTAACTCTACATCGCTTGTTTGAGAACCTATTTCTACTTCCCAGTTTGTTTCTTCATCTACAATAAGGACGCCGACGCGCATGATTGGCTCCTCCACAGATGCAATAAATTGCGTCTCTACGTTCTCGATTGCTGGTGCGCTTGCGAGCTCGCCTGATCCGCCGGTGACTTCAATAGGAAGGAGCAACTCTCCCCCATCGAGTTCCTCGCCGTTTGCGGCAAGCGAAAATGCGACGGAGTGATTTCCGTTTACTTGTGGGGTTTGTAAGAAAAATTGGAGTGTCGCCGTTTCTCCTGGAGCAATGTTTTGATTTTGTACGGTAACGGCGTTCTTTCCACTCCATGAACTGTGTGCAAAGGATACATGCTGACCGGTTTTTGCTGTAGTAAGTGATGACGCATCTGTTACCGAAAGGGTGCTCCACGTTGCGGTACCGGTATTTTTTACTGCGATCATGAACGAGATAGGCTTGCCTGCTCTTGCTTTTAGTTTTGTTGCCGTTTGCGCGACGATATTTGCGGTGTATGTTTCTGATGCTGTGCTTTCTGTGTTTTCTTCTGCAGGAGAAACTTCTTCTTGTTGCTCGGCTACAACAACCGAAAGTGTTATTTCTCCGCCCGTTACCCAAGCAGTGCTTTCTGATGCGAGTGCAAACGTTTCTGAGTATGTTCCCGGTGTTTGTGGGGCACGGAGAGAAAACGAAATCGTTCCGGTGGCACCCGGAGCAACCGATGCCTCCTGCAAACGCTTTACTTGTGTTGCGGAGAGCCACGTTCCTGGGTCAAACGCGCTCGTGCGGTACTTTGGCCCGTAGGTATACAGAGAAATATATCCTGTACCGTCGTTTTTCCAGGTTGAGGTACAGGTGTTCTCTAATGTGATGGTTACGGGCTTTACCTCCCCTGGCGTAAGCGAAATCGATCCGCCGCCCGTTGTTGTTACGCGAAGAGCTGCGTACGCTGAAGAAGATGCTGCGTGTGCCGACCGAGGGATTCCGGCAAAGCTTCCGAGCAAAAGACACAGACTCACAACAAGTGCGGAAAAGCGCATATAATGTTAGTATAACAACAAAGTTTAAAAGTTTATAGTTGTCATTCTGAGGGAGTTCCCAGTCCGACCGAAGAATCTCCGGAACCAACAACCAGGGAGATCCCTCCTGGCGTCGGGATGACACAATACCTATGTCTACGCTCGCGAAAAGTTCACTTCTTCAAATATCCGGCAAATTGGCGGGTATTTTCTTTGGACTCGGGACGTTCTACATACTTCTCCATTTTTTTGGTACCGAGGGTTACGGGGTATTCACCACCGCACTTACCTACGTCACCTTTTTCTCTATTGTTGTTGATTTTGGACTTACGATCACTACGGCACAGATGATTGCCGAGAAGGGGGCCGACGAAAAGCGCATTCTCTCAAATCTTTTTGCACTGCGCGTGGTGAGCGCACTTATTTTCATGACGCTCGCCCCGCTTTCTGCGTGGTTTTTACCGGGCAACGAAAAAATCTTTCCTCTTATCTGCATTGGATCGGCAACGTACTTTTTTGGCGCGATCTCACAAATGTTCATTGGGGTTTTTCAAAAGCGCCTTGAGCTTGTTACGCCTGTTCTTGCAGAGATGGGAAGCCGTGCTCTTGCGCTTGTAGGCGTTCTTTTTGTTGGACTTACCACGCGATCTCTTGCTCATGCCACGATCGCTTTCGCCGTGGGAGCACTTCTCCAAGTTCTTATCATGCTTGTTGCTACCCACCGCCGCATTTCTCTTCGCTTCTCTTGGGATTTTTCTCTTTGGAAAGAGATTATTTCTCGGAGTTGGCCAATTGGGCTTTCTATTTTCTTCAATCTTCTTTACCTCAAGGGAGATGTGCTCTTTTTGTGGGCCATGGGAAAAACCGATGTTGAAATTGGCCATTACGGTGCAGCCTATAAGGTAGTTGATATTCTCACCATGG
>JBBTSN010000145.1:0-2658 GCA_038078775.1 Patescibacteria group bacterium
ACCGTAGTACGATCTTCAAGAATTCTGCACGAGTGATGTAGTCGGAAGGTTTGTAATGATCAGGATCACGGCCATCCACAATATTGGATTCGTAATTTCGACAAATCAATTCTTCCAAACTTTCTTCCAATGAATAGGTGTCCGCAAAAGGATCTGAACAGATGTAGTCATCTGAAGTCAGGATTTCAACGGTGTCTTCATCCAGACCTTCATCCGTATCCGTATCTTCATCGTAAACATAAATCGTTACGATTTCGGGCTCTACTTCCTCTTCAGGGGTTTCTACTACCACAGGAACTTCTTCGTCAGGTACGGGCTCCTCATCTACAACAACCTGAGTTTCTTCATCCGCCGTGTTTAAAGCAACACCACCCCAATCTCCTTTTTCATCTTGCTCAAGCGCACCGCTTGGGTCTACGGCTGCGAAATAACCATAAACTTCTTTGCCCTCAAAACTGGCACTTTCAAATGCAGTTTCTTTGTCGGACATAGGAGTACCCCTAAGCGTCCACGTGGTTTTCACGTTTGCGCTGAGAACGTGGTCTGCAATATAAGGATAATCATAAGTGACAGCAGGTTTTCCTGTAGTGTTCACCGTGAATTCTAGATCTGAGAAATAGTTCACAGGGAACCCATTTCCTTGATTGGACAAACTTTGTCTCACTGAACCAATATTAGTTGCGGCTCCTTCTAATTCTGAATTGATAGTGGAAATCACTTCCCATTTCCCTAGGACATAGGTTTTTCCGCTGTCCCACTCAATTTCCGCGTCCGTGGTGTTGATTTCTTTTACGGAAAGGAAGTCGGTGCTAAGCGGATCTTTTGTAGGTTCGCTTAGTGTGAAATTCACATGTTCTAAACAGTTTTGGTCTGGATCCGTATCGCCAGGTCCAGATATTTCAATGGTGGCTGATTCTGTTCCAATGTAATCAAAACTTGTTTCCGTACTTGAGAAAGGTGCCATTTTGCCACTAAAAGTCGCATTTTCATCCGTAGAGGTGTAGTAAAGTTGACCCGTATAAGGTGAGCCATCTGTGTTGATAGCGGTCACTGAAACTGTGGTTTCAAAGGTATCACTGATTTGATTTTCTCCTTCAACCGGTGAGTTGATGACCAAGCTTCCACAGTAAATGGGTTCTGCAAGGGCAGGACTTCCTAAAACAATCCCACCATAATCCCCATCTTGGAAAATTATGGGAGCACCTGCGTTAATTCCTTCTGGAACGGCAACGGGACCTGAAAAATAAGCGTAAGCTTCCGATCCATTGAGGCCAGCGGCTTCAAAATCATCTTCTTTTGAAGGAATAGGAGTTCCCACCAATGACCAGACGGCATCGAATTCAGGATTGAGCCCGACGTCGATGGATAGGGGATAGGGGAGAACGGCAGGACCCTCCATGCTGAGCACCCGAATTTCCAAGTTTTGGAAATAGTTGTTGACGAGATGCTCTGTACTTAAACTGTCAGACCCCACGGTGAATATGACATCTTCTGCTGTCATTTGGTTGGTCGTAATGGTTCTCCATCGACCCAACTCCACGGTGGTTATGGAATCATGCCAGTCGAGCTCAATTTCTTTATTTCCGATTCCCACAACATCTAAGCCGGAGGGGGTCAGAAAGCTTCCTTTGAGCCATTCCGTTTGAGTGGCTGCAAAGCTGAGTCCACCAATTACCATGGCGGTAACAGCTACAGCTAGTGATAATTTATAACGTTTAGTCATTGGAAATATATAGGGTTAATTATTTTTGTTTAAAACCAAGCCAATTGAGCACGTAAGAGCATGGTCGCTACTTCGGCTCGTGTCATATAAGAGTAAGGTCGGAAACTGCCGTCACTGTATCCTTCGATAACGGATTGTTCTCCTTCGCCTTCCACCATCACCACTTCGTCAGAAGCCAGGATCACCGCGTAAGCAAAGTAATCTGTAGTCTTCACGTCAAAGTATGCAATATCGGAAGCGGTGTAACCGTAGAGGGTTAGACCGGCCAATCGAACCGTCAATACTGCGGCATCAGCTCGAGTGATGGGTTCGTTAGGTCGGTAAGCGCCACCTTGGTTTCTAAGAATGCCTTCGTTTTCAGCCATAGCGATCCAAGAGTAGTACCAGTCGCTGGAAGAAACGTCGGTGTAGCTTTCAGTAAGACCACCGGCATCGCCTTCATCGAATCCTGCAGCTCCCAAAAGAACTTTAAGGAATTCGGCGCGAGTCATGTAGTCGTTAGGTACGTAGAGGTTGGTGAATTTTCCATCCACAACGTCTTGAACGTAAAGTTCACAAACTTTAATTTCCGCCCAGTGACCTTCTGTATCCACAAAGGGGTCGATACAGTCTTGGTCTAAAACGGTGACCACATCCTCGTCTTCGGTTTCTTCTTCAGCCACTTCTTCTTCCTCTTCTTCGTCAACAACGGTTTCTTCCTCGGCAGGAGTTTCTTCGTCGACAACGGTTTCTTCCTCGGCAGGAGTTTCTTCTTCAGCAACCGTTTCTTCCTCTTCTATAGGAGTTAGAGTGATGTCTGGAAGAGGTGAAACAGTTATTCCACCTGGAGTATAGGGCGAAAATATTTGACCGTCTTCGTCATCCTCATTCACCAAAGGATCGGTGCCCGCTTCGTTTTCATCTCCGTCATTGATGGAATCACCGTCGGTATCAGG
>JBBTSN010000146.1:0-8315 GCA_038078775.1 Patescibacteria group bacterium
AAGGATAACGAACATTTTTAGCAACAATCACATCCGTCTGACATTTACTGCAGGTGGCATGCTCAAAAGCTGCTACTTGGCCACTGTGAGAAAGTTCTTGGATGCGACGGATGAAATGGATGTTAGGCGGAGCAATACGCAGGCGGCGGTAATGCTCAACTTCCGGACGCAGATATGTAAATGTACGCTTCGAAACTTCATCATAAATAGGCACGCCAATCCACTCGTCGCCTAAGTCATCAATCGCGTCAGGAATTTCGTCTCGGCGCCTGGCTTTTGATGGATCAATGCGATCAGCTCCGGTGGCTCCTTCGGCATCGGCCTCAAATATCTGTCCGCCAAGCAAACGCAATTGCTCTTCTGTCGCCCCACCGTAGACGACTGCTCCTGACTCAGGAACAAAGGTCGACGAGAGAGCTGTTGGCAAATAGTTTCCATATTCGGCGCGATCAAGCATGGCACATTTAATCTCATCCACCAGGCGCCAGTATTCTTCTTCCGTATACTGCTTATTGAAAATACAAAACTGGCGTTTCTTGAGACCAATGCAGCCGAAGCAATCACGAAGATCGGAACAGGTCATGCAGAACTCGCAGTTGTCCAAGCGAAATGAGCGGTAACAAAACTTGCTTTGATTTGAGTTCGGCGAAGACACGCACATGTAGCACTCGGTGCTATCCACCGACCCCCACATGTAGGCGTTACTATCGTTGACGCCATAATTCCAGCAACAGCGATATTGATTGGTAGGGGCATCAGACGAATCAAAACATTCCACGCAATGGACCGCGTTGGCCAAATACTCACCGCTGGAATCCTGAATGTTGACGTTGAAATTTTCAGGCCAGACACCTTCCTTTGCTAAGAGCTCATCAAATTGTTTTTGATACTGCTCGACCACACTGCGCTTTCCAAGATCAATTCCAGCCATCCGCTGCTCATATTCGGCTTTAGTGAGTTGCTCGTTCATGAACACGTACTGGCGATTGCGTTTGTTGGCAGCACCGAAACAATTTTGACAATTACGACAATCAAATAAGAACGTGCTGTCGATGCAATCAAGCGATTCACGCACGTACCGACAACGGAATAAGCGCTGCGACTTCAGGATGCCATGGCTGTCGGTGATTTGATGAACAAGGTGCATGAGCGAAGAGCCTTCGGCTTGAAATGCGCCGCAGGCAAAGAAACAGCGCTCGGCCGCGCACGCAAAGGTAAAATAACTTTGACGATCACCAAACGAAAACAAGGTGATCGAATTCTCCGGCTCTACGCGATTAAACGTGGCCATGAATGGGACGCGCAACTCAAGCGCTCGCAGTTGATCAAAAAAAGGTTTTGATGGATCCGCGTTCTCCGTAATCGTCGAAAAGTCTTTGGCGTGCCACTCAACATCAGGCAGAACTTTAATGCCCGAAGCTGGATGATGAAATGTAAGCACAGGCTTCCCAGTCTCCGGGTGCTTACTCCACCAAAATTGATAGCCAGCGTCGTAATAAGCCATCCACTTCCAAAGCGTGTTCGCTGAGACTGTGAGCGGAGGAACGTTAAAGCGACAATAAACATCAATCTCCTTCTGATCCCGCTGCCACTTCTCGCCCAGAATCGAACACGCCTGCTCCCCCGGTTGAAGGGCGTCAAGGATTGGTTTCAACTTGGAATCAAAACTCGGCGTTTTCGACATACTAACGTGACTCTAGAAACTGATAATAACATGCTTTGCAGTAAATAGTACGGGTGGGATAAATTGTGCTTGAGCTGGTCATGATCTCTTTGCTGCACTTAGCGCAGCTAGCTTTTTCCTGGAGCGGGCCGTTACACGAAGCAACGAGCTCTTTCAGACGGGCCGTGTAGTGCCGGCGCGGAAACGGATAGCCGTGGTCTTTCCGGTACGCAAGCTCTTGTTTGTTAACCGCGTAACGTCGATTGGCTTCTTGATCAAAAAACTGTTGACCAATCCATTCCTCACCCACGTCGGCGATACGATCTGGGACCTTAGTTACATCCCCTGTTGGTGCATTCACATCATACGGCGCATAACGCATACCCTGAATCGGGTCGAGGTCGAGTCCGCCAATCTTTTTAAATTCTTCGTCCGTGAATGGAGCTATGAGGTAGTTAAAGCCGTATTTCACCCCGAGTGCTGAAAAAGCTGCTGGAAAAAACGTCCCGTACTCACCGCGATCAAACATCGCGCACTTCACTTCATCCAGCTTCTTCCAATACTCTTCTTCGCTGTATTGTTTATTGAAAATACAAAAGCGCTTACGATTCAATCCCACGCAACCAAAACAGTGTTCGATATTGCGACAATTGAAACAATATTCCACGTCGCTCGAGAAATCAGCGATGAACGTAAACTTTGTATTCTGAGCGCTAATGGCTACGGGTGTGTAGTAACAGTCACGCGAGTTAAAGGAAATGACCACGGTTTCCAAATGTTCGGAATCAAAAATGCACCAACCATCTCGAACGTCTTTGGCCTTGTCCATTAAAAATCCAGAGCAGTTAAGTGAGTCCATCATTCCTTCGCCCGCACAATCTTGAACGTTGACGCTAAAGTTTTCTGGCCAAATAGTTTCTTCGCCCACCACGCGACGAAATTCTTGCTGCCAATGCTCGAACTGTTTGGTGGAAGAAAGATCGATCTCGCGCATCCTCTGCTGGTACTCCTCTTTGGTGAGCTGCTCATTCATGAACATGAATTGTTTCCTCCGGAGGTTCGACGAACAGAAACAGTCTTCGCAGTTTTGACAGTCAAAAAGAAAAGCGGAACGAAGGCAATTGTTACACTCAAAGACTTGTGTGCATTGATTACAGGCCACCGACTTTGCCGAAAGATAGGTGTTCTGACAACGAAGCAAAAAGACACAGTCCATGACTCCTTCGCAATCCGTATTACGCACCGTGTACCAGGCTTCGCGCGTGCCTTTGGTGCCGAATATCATGTAACAATTGACGCAATCAACAATGCCGCAACCGACGACATTGGTCGATCCATGGGTTGAGTTCGCCAAATACGGTACCGTGCGAAACAACCCTTCCAGCTGATCAAACACGGAACGCGAGAGATCTGCTTCCAGCGGATGCTCTATTCCCCAATCCTTGCTGTACCACTCATCATCAGGAACGACCGGTACAATAGCATCAGGATGAACGCCGGTGAGGATTGGCTTACCAGTAATATGGTGCGGCTTCCACCAGAGGTCTACTCCCGCTCCCCAACTAGCAAGCTCTTTCATTCTAATAGTTGGACTGTATGCAGGTGGCGGCACACCCCAGGCGCGATAGCGTTCGATGTCTTCAGGAGTTAGCGTCCACGATTCACCAGAAATAGGACACACTCGCTCGCCAGGCATGGTCGCGTCGAGAAGAATTTTAATTTTGGCATCAAAGTTGGGTGTTTTGGACATAACATCAAACTAGGTAACCATTAAACGTTCCAATTCTACAATCGCCTCTTTAAGTGTGGGACGGGAGTTATCTACTTCCGCTGTCATGCGCAAAATATATTCTGAAAGCGCATTGTTCGTGTCCGCGGGATATCGCGATGCAAGGAGCCGAAGCCCAAACCCGAACTCATAAACCATCGACTTTTCCTGACCGATTTCACCATCCAAACGGCGGGGCATATCAGGATTAAACTCTGGTGGACGATAGGAAGTTTTTACCCAATAGCCCTCAGTACCTACAGGTTTTAAACCATCAAAATCAAAAAGCTGTCCGATGCCTTTTTCCAAATCAATACGAATATTATCTAAACTAATATCAGAAAGAATTAAACCATTATCCACCAAATAAGCGGCGCCGCGCATGGCGTCTACTAAATAGCGGATGGCAACTTTGATTGATATACGACCTTCCTTTTCCCCGGAGACGAGATCGATCAACGTGACAACGTCGGGGAGTTTCTTAATAATGGCACTGTAACGTTCTTTGTTTGGGTCACTGGCTGCAAGAAACTCATAATCATGCACAAAAAAATTAACGTAAGGACTGCTCTTGCCTGCAGCTTCTAGACCATGGTACTGCTCCATAGCCTGCTTAAAATTAGCCATGGCGCGCCCGCGTTTTAGAATTGTTCCATCTTCGAGCTCGTCAACATCACTCATAGCACCGGCTTTCCCGTACTCGTGCAACGTGTGTCGCGAAATCAAAATGCGAATGCTCTCCGGCAATGCTGGAGTAAGCTTATCTAGAATCGCTCTACGCAACGGTTCGATAGCAGAGTCAAGTTCTTGACGAGTAAATGTTTCACGCACTGGTTCTTCCCCTTCAGGGTTCCAAGTAATCACGACGTTCTGGACGCTGTCCGAATTATTTATTGCAATCTTAAATTCACGTCTTTTGTCAAAACGTATTTCTGTTATTAATTTATCGATCTGCAGCATGTGAAGAATAAACGAGGCTTGCTGGATTTCCGATCGTTCTAATTCACCATCATGCCTTTTTTCTTTTTTATAACTCTCGAGGGCCTCAACAATTTCACCACTGACATGCTCGGCGATTTGTTCAACCTCCTCACCGGATATCGTCTCGTGGAGCGGAGACACAAATGCCTTATTCAACTCAGCAAGTGCTTCTGACGTTGATTCCCTTAATGGTGCGTCCTTGCGACTTTCAGGATTCATGACAAAAATTGGTTGCTCTGCCATAGATTAACGTGCGTCAAGATAGATTAAATAGTCCTCGCGGCACAAATGCTTCCGATTTTTGAATGTTTTGTTTTTTGCCACCTGCATTTCTTTCCCACATTTCGAGCAACGCGTCTCTTCAAGTAAAAACAAGTTAGCGGTGTGATAGAGCGAGTCCACACGATGAATAAAATGCCGCGTCGGTGGAGCAATCTTTTGCGCTTTGTAGAATTCAAGTTCGGGTTTTAGAAAAGCAAAACGACGCCCCATCTGTTTATCAAGCAATGCCACCCCGGCCCATTCAGCAATGTTTACATCGTCAATGGCATCAGGAATCGTTTCTGGATCTTTAAGTTGAGTCACGTCCCCAAGTTCCCCAATCGCCCCGTGCGATTCCGGATCATAGACAGGAAACTTGTACTTAAGAGCGTCGCCTTCCTCAATTCCCAAGTTGATCCCTGCAACACTTTCTGGAAAGAATCCGCTCGCAAACGGTGTCGGGTAGAACTCCCCATATTCTCCTCGTTCAAGCATGGCACATTTAATTTCGTCGAGCTTTTGCCAATACTCAGCCTCGGTATATTGCTGATTCAGAATGCAAAACTTCTTGCGGTTGAGTCCGACACAACCGAAACAATTTTCACAATTCAAACAGGCGATGCAATACTCGGTATTTAAACAACGGGTGAGATTCATGCCAAAATAACATTTGGATGATTCGGGAACAGTGGCACAAAAGTAGTTATCGGCGCCATCAACGACTCCACACGACATGTAATTGCGTTCTGTTTTTCCATACGAATAGCAAATCCAATCGCTGTCTTTTGCGCCGTCTGAAGCAAAGGCGGTCGTGCAGGTATCACAGTTACGCAAATATTCACCAACGCAATTTGGCGCTTTTTCGTTAAATCCCTCTGGCCAGAAACAATCGGTGTTGATGAGATCGTAGAACTTCTGCAAGTTCGCCTGATAGGCTGAACGTCGGGAGAGGTCGACCTCTGCTCGCCGGCACTCCCATTCCTCTTTACTGAGCTGTTCGTTGAACCACAAATACTTTTTGTTACGCTGATTAGTGGCACCGAAACAGTACTCACAATTGCGGCAATCGAACAAAAACGCTGAGCTGGAGCAATCAAAGGAATGAAAAGCAACGCGCACGTTTTGCAAACGCTCACCACAAATCAATCTGAAGCACTGTGAGGCGTTTTTGACTGCGTAGGCTTCAGCTACCTGTTCGACATCAAAGGCGTCAGAGGAATAAAAACTTTCTTTTGATCGACAAGCGATGTTGAAATAGCTATTCACATCGCCATACGAAAGCAAACTAATGCTATTTTGAGGATCCTTTACATTGTACGTTGCGGCGAGTGGAGTTGCTAAGCGGAGCGGAAGCATTTGCTCAAAGAACGACGCGGCCGGATCACATGCTCGACCGAGACTGACAAAATCTTTTTGAAACCACTCCGCATCGGGCAGCACTTTCATCCCTGTCGCTGGGTGCACATAGGTGAGAACTGGCTTCCCCGTTTCCGCATGCTTGTTCCACCACCACTCATAGCCGATCGTTTCGCCATTCATAATAAACCAGCGCGTGGTGGGGCTGAGCTTGGAAGGAGCGACATTGAAATGTCGATACCATTTGATTTCTGATTCATCCATCAACCACTTTTCGCCGGTGAGCGCGCAAACGCGTTCGCCTGGCTGCAAGCCGTCGAGAATTGCTTTTACGTTAGCGTCGTAGTTCGGTGTGTTGCTCATATTATCCTTCGGCTTCGAAATAGGTGTTGAAACACGCTTTGCAATAAATGGTGCGCTTGGGGAATGATTTGTTTTTGGCAACAAGCATCGTTTGGTGGCACTTGGCGCAGCTGGCATCTTCAAATACGGCACTATTGGACTCTTGAATCATGTCTTGAATACGATGGACAAAGTGGTGATCCGGTGGGGCAATGCGATACTTTTTATAAAACTCAAGCTCTGGTTTCAAGAAGGCGAAACGACGGTTGATGTGCTCGTCGAGCACAGGCACGCCGGCCCAGTCATCGACTTCAAGAGCATCAATGCAATCAGGAATCTCTTTGGTGGTTTTAAGATTGTGCGCTTCACTCAAATCGCCAATCGCGCCGTGAGACTCAGGATCATAATCAAGAGCCCCGAGCGTCTTTCCATCTGCTTCCGTTGCGAGATAGTAAAGCACGGCCGCTGATTGACCAAAATACACCGGAGAGAAGCTGAGTGGAAAGAACTCGCCGTATTCTCGAGCAGCGAGCATGGCCTTTTTAATTTCAGCCACGATCTTTCGATAGTCTTCTTCAGAATATTCTTTGTTGAAGACGTGAAACTTCTTGCGCTGTAAACCAACGCAGCCAAAACAATCTTCGCAGTTATAGCACTGCATGCAATATTCGAGGTTTTGCGATGTTCCGCAAGCGTAGCAAAACTTACAGCCAGTGCATTCTTGAGCATCGACGCAGGAGTAACATTCCGATGTGTTGTGAATCAGTTGGCAGAAAGCATTGTTGTAGCTGTCGCCCGACGTATGCGAGCACCACAACATGTCGTGGGATCCTCCAACAGCTGAGTAACAAAACTGACAGTTCGTGCCAGAGATGACATATTCCCCACTCGAGCCTTCGTCCTTCACATTCATGTTTTGCGGCCAGATCGTTTGCTCGGCAAGCATTTTGTGAAAGCGCTCACGATACTGCTCAACATTTGAACGGCAGGAAAGATCAATCGATTGCATCTCTTTAGCGTATTCATCTTTGGTGAGCTGCTTATCGAAAAAAATGAACTTTTTGTGCTTCTTACAACTGGCGCCAAAACAATATTCCAAATCTTTAGCGTAAAACACGAAAGCTGAATTCAAAATATCGGCGCCATCGCGGACGTAGCGAGAGTTGTAAATATTAAACGCGTCATCGATGCGATAACTTTGAGTAACTTGTTTGACGTTGTGAATCTCTGCCGATAAATCAGGCCCCTCAGACCACGCGCAGAAAAACGAATCTTTCGACGATTCACAGCTCGACGAGAAATAACTGTTAACGTCACCAAACGAACCCATAGCGATCGAGTTCTCTGGCTCAATCACGTTACGCTGGGCCAACATCGGAACATTGAGTTGCAAAGCCCGAAACTGCTCAAAAAACGACTTGCTCGACTGCCAAGCAACGCCAAACGAAGAAAAATCCTGGGCATACCATTCTTTGTCTGGTAGGACTTTGATTCCGGTGGCCGGATGGACGTAGGTAAGGATCGGTTTGCCGGTCAAAGGATGTTTGTGCCACCACCATTGATAGCCAGTCAAAAAACCAGCCAAAATCCGTCGGCGATCCAGGACGGGGCGCTTTGGTGCTGGAACGTTAAATTTCTTGAGCCACTTGGCTTCTTCGTCAGTGGTTGTGGTTGACATAGTGCTTACAGGGTACACGACCCGCGAATGCTTTACAAAGAGCGTTTTCCATGCTAGCGTCGCCAAGAGAGGTCACGAATGAACGCGTTCCTTTTGCTCCTCGCCTGCCAGTACAAACCTGACGCCGAAATCGATGCCAACGAGAGCGGCCCGATCGACTCGGGTCCCCATGGCACCTCGGGAACCTCCGACAGAGACTCGGATCCCTCCGACTCGACGAGCACCGACTCGACGAGCGATTCGGGCGCTGACACGAGCCCGACCGA
>JBBTSN010000147.1:0-3881 GCA_038078775.1 Patescibacteria group bacterium
GCTCGACAAAATTATTCAATTTTATGCAACGGTACCTAAAAAGTATCGGGAATTTTTTGAACAACAGGTACAGGCGCAGTGGAGCAGTGCATATATTGAAGAAGGAGATGATTTTAATATTTTCTCCCCACGAGGAATTGCGGTTGGGGGATATGTTACGCAGCGAAAAGAAGGCGTACTTCCTATTAAAACGTATAAAGAGCTTGAAACTGATCCGCTCAACGCACTTACAAATGCACTCTCTCAAGTTGCCAGTGGCGACGGGGTAGTTGTGCAGTTTATTTTGCGTTCTGCTGCGCATGGTTGGCGCGAACAAGGCCAGCGGATTGTGCGCAACATGCACAAGGGCATGTCATTCTCTCAAGCAAAAAAGGGAAAACATGGCCAAGGCTGGACCGAAAAAAAAGAAGATTACGAAAAGCGCGAAGCCAAAATGAAGGAGCGAAAAATGAGCGCGCTCGAAACAAAAATGCTCGAAGGCATCGAACAAAAGATTTCAAAAGCAGGACTTGAAGTAAACATTCGCGTGATTGCATGTGCTCAACAGGCTGATGCTGCACAAATGTATGTAAAAAATGTCCTTAATGCATTCGGACAATTTAGTATTTACGAATACGGAAACGCATTTCAAGCATCAATTCCTTCCTCAAAAAAAGAACTCATCAGAAAATGCATTTACCGACAGTTTGCTCCCAAGCAGCGCATGATTCTCAATACCGAGGAGCTTGCGAGCTTGTGGCATCTTCCTTTGCTCACCACCGAAACGCCAAACATCAAATGGCTACTTGCAAAAACCGCGCCAACGCCAACAAACATGCCTACCGAGGGCTTGCACTTGGGTTACAGTCTTTTCCGAGGTAAGCGTACTGAGGTGTTCATGAAAGATGCTGATCGTCGTCGCCATGCGTATATCATCGGTAAAACTGGTGCAGGTAAATCTGAGTTTATCAAAAACCTTATCTACCAAGATGTAAAAGCAGGACGCGGCGTTGCGGTTATTGACCCGCACGGAGATTTGGCGGACGGCGTACTTGAGCTTATCCCTAAAGAGCGTATCGATGACGTAGTGTACTTCAACCCGTCAGACATGGAGCGCCCCATGGGCCTCAACATGCTTGAAGTTTCGCTTTCCGATGAAGACGCAAAGCTTCCTGTTGAAGAGCAACGAAAAATCCTTTCAATACAGCGTGACTTTGCCGTGCAAGAAATGATCAACATTTTTTACATGCTCTTCCCGCCAGAAATGATCGGTCCAATGTTCGAGCACCAAATGCGTAACTACATGCTCACGTTGATGGCAGATTCTATGAGCCCGGGAACTATTGTTGAAATTCATCGTTTGATTTCTGATGAAGTGTTTCAAAAAGAATGGGTAGCAAAGGTTACTGATCCTGTCGTGAGGTCATACTGGGAAGATGAAATCGCAAAAACAAGTGATTACCACAAGAGTGAAATGATGGGCTACTTGGTTTCAAAAGTGGGTCGCTTCGTAGAAAATGAAATGATGCGCAATATCATTGGGCAAACGCGTTCGGCATTTGATTTCCGTAAAATCATGGATGAAAAGAAGATTTTGCTCGTGAACCTTTCAAAGGGTAAAACGGGTGAAGTAAACGCATCGCTTCTTGGTTTGATTATCGTAGCAAAAATGCAGATGGCGGCATTCCGGAGAGCCGATACTGAGGAGAGCAAACGCACCGACTTCTATCTCTACATCGACGAGTTTCAAAACTTCATCACGCCTTCTATTGCAACGATTTTATCCGAGGCACGTAAGTATCGTTTGAATTTGGTCATGGCTCACCAGTACATGGGCCAGCTCACCAAAGACGGCAAGAGCGAAATTCGTGATGCGGTGCTGGGTAACGTAGGAAGCATGTTTGTTGCGCGCGTTGGTCCTGAAGATACCGAAGTGCTCGGTAAAATTTTTGAGCCAACATTTTCAGGCTCTGACCTCATGAACACCGATAAATTTACCTGGAATGTAAAGCTCATTATCGACAACGCACAAGAGCGTCCGTTCACCATGAAGGCGTATCCTCCTACAAAGGGAAATCCTCGCGTAGGAGAACTGCTCAAAGATATTTCTCGTTTGCAGTATGGCCGTGCACGTGAAGAAGTTGAAGAAGAAATTCTTGAACGTGCAGGGTTAAACAAGCGAAAAAAGACTGAATTAGTTCCCCCACCTCCATCGTTGTAAGGTGACGAAAATTCGTGTAGTTTCTTAAAAAGGAGATAAGAGAAAACAGACGGCAGATGCTCACCGTCTTTTATCTGTTGTCTGTGGTCTTTAATCTTCACCACTTCCCAACTTCAAAACTTCACTACTTCACCCACCTATGCCTTCTCTTTTCCGGAAATATCGCCCCCAACGCTTTGCAGATGTTGCTGAACAGGAGCACGTGGTAAAAACACTCACCCAACAAATTCTCCAAGGATCGCTTGCGCAGGTCTATCTTTTTTCTGGTCCAAGGGGCGTGGGAAAAACCACCATTGCACGTCTCTTAGCAAAATCGCTTCAGTGTACCAATAAAGATGCAGGAAGCGCAGAGGCATGTGGTGTATGCCCATCGTGCACCTACGCCGCAGAAGGGAAGATGATGGACACCATTGAAATTGATGCAGCTTCACAAACAGGTGTTGATGCCGTGCGCGAGAATATTGTTGAAGGTGTGCGCTTTGGCCCGTCACTTGGAAAGTACAAAGTGTTTATCATCGATGAAGTACACATGCTTTCAACAGCATCTTTCAACGCACTTCTTAAAACACTTGAAGAACCTCCGAAGTTCGCGATCTTTATTCTCGCAACAACCGAACTTCATAAAATTCCTGCAACCGTGCTTTCGCGGTGCCAACGTTTTGCGTTTACGCGTATTCCCGTTCCTGCAATGGTGGAGCGCCTCAGGTCACTCACAAAAGCCGAGGGGCGCACCGTTGAAGAGAGTGTTTTTATTCGTATCGCTCGCCTTTCAGAGGGTTGTTTACGTGATGCCGAAAGTTTGCTCGGACAAGTATTTGATAGCGTTGAAGGAAATGTGACGGACGATGCGGCAAAAGCAGTTCTCCCCAACTCATCTCTCTCGCTCCTCAACACACTCATGGATCTTCTCGCAGCAAAGAATATTGCCGAAGCAGCACACGAAGTAAAGCGTGCAAGTGAAGCAGGTGCATCTCTCCGCCATGTGCACGATGATTTCTTGGAGTATGTGCAAGCGGTAGTGTTTGCTGTTTGGGGAGATAATCCTGCAAAAACATACGACGAAGCAACGGCAAAAACGATTGTTGCTGCTGCACAAAAGCTCGGTTCCCGAAAGGCAGTTGCACTCCTCGACGCACTGCTCGCTGCTCGCCTGCGCCAAACCCCCGCACTCCTTCCCGAGCTGCCTTTGCAAGTTGCCTTCTTCTCGTGGCAGCAAGACACGTGTCATCCTGAACAAAAACCAGATCCCGTTCCAGACCCTATAAAGCCGCAACCAGCGCCACAGCCCATCGCACAAACTCCCATACTCACCACTATTCCTTCCCTTAATTCTTCTCCTTCACATTCTCCTCAATCTCTCCCAACTTCATCTCTTCATAACTTCCCCCTCCGGGCCTACGGCCCGATAGGGCCGGAGGCAACTTCACCAACCACGCCGCCACCCCAGCGTGACGCAAGCATTCAGGCAAAATGGGGCCGTTGCTTAGAAAAAGCAAAAGAAGCCGGTCCGGGCTACGCGCTCATGGTTGGTTCGGCACAGTTTGTGGGTATGGAGAGCAATAACACCCTGCTCGTAGAATTCCCATACCAAATGCACGCAGATCGCATGCAAGATCCAAAAAACTCAAAAATTCTTTTAGACGCCATCAAAGAAATCTGTCTCTTGCCCGAAGAAACATAC
>JBBTSN010000148.1:0-1410 GCA_038078775.1 Patescibacteria group bacterium
TCTTTTTCTTTTATGAACGTTTCAAGAATAGATGTGAGCTTTTCTTCGGTTTCGATGCTGTCTTTTGGTCCGCATTCGATTTCAAGTCCGCAGGAGAAGAATTCAGATAATGGTCCTACAAGTTCGGACGAAATACTTGGCCAATACACGATGCGCGAGATATTGAGTCTTGCTGCAAGAGTGAGATTTTCCCTTGTCATTTTGGTGATAAGAATGAATATTCCGCAGTTTGGTATTGCTCCATGGAGATCGATAATCCAGTCATATGATGCTGTTTTTTTGAGTATTTCTGCCGCACGGCGCGATGCATATTGTGTGGATTGCATGTCGCCCGGTGCACTGCGATTGAGATCGCCTTCGAATGTTCGAGTATTTTGCTTGTACGCTGGAGGGTTTCCGATAATCCAGTCGAGATAGGGGATTTTTGTGCTTAACAAACAGAGCGCTTTTACGCCGATAGACTCATCGCCGTGGGTTGCTCCGATGAAGAGAATCTTTGGGGAGTTCATAATTTATATTTCTTTTATTGAGATTGTTTTTTGTTCTCCGGTTTCCATGTCTTTCACGATGACATTTCCCGAGGCGAGTTCTTCTGGAGTAATGAGGATGATGTTTTTCGCTCCAAGGCGATTTGCCATAGTGAGCTGCTTTTTGAAGTCATACGGAGGAACGGCGACGAGGACGGTTTTTCCTGTGAGACGGATTTTGCGAGCAATGGTGTTTGCAGTTGGCATTTCTTTTTTTGAGAAGGGAATGACGAACGTTTTTTCTTGGTTGGGAATATTGATTACTTTGTTTTGCGTTTCGAGCGCTGCAAGAAGTGCAACGTCGCTTACCGCGAACCCTATTCCGCTGACTGAGCTTCCTCCCATTGCTTCGAGCAGATTGTCGTATCGTCCTCCGCCGAAGATTGCGCGTTTGAATGAGCCGGATGTCTCAATAACTTCGAAGACGATTCCGGTGTAGTACGAGAATCCGCGCATGAGATTTGCATCGTAGGAGATTTGCGTCCAGCCGAGTTGTTTTGCGCCTTCGATGACGTCGACGAGTCGTTGAGAGGGCTGAAGATTGTTGAGGATGTCGAGATCTGAAAGGGCAAGGGAAATGTTTATCGCTTGTAGCTTTGTGAAGAATTCGTCTTCTGCAAGTTTGTTACGTTCGTCGAGAAGCGTAAGAAACCTTCCTTTTTGTTCTGAGGTTATGTTGAGCTTTATACACACGTCGTCAAAAAGCTTTCGGTCGTTTACTTTCATTTCAACGTTGTTCATGTCTATTCCGGATGCTTTGAGCAGTGAGAGTGCAAGGTCGACGGTTTCAACGTCTGCTTCAACGCTATCTGATCCGAGAAAATCAACGTTTAACTGAAGAAAGTTGCGTGTACGACCCTTTTGTGGACGTTCGTATCTCCAA
>JBBTSN010000149.1:0-5414 GCA_038078775.1 Patescibacteria group bacterium
TTCCTGGCAAGATAATCATCCCTCCATCTATCATGTTGATAAAGCGAAGCAGATAGTGAGGGTCGACCTTGCAGACGGCAGCACAAAAGATGTGCCTCTTCCATTTGATTGGGAGAAGTACGGGTATGGATTAACCCGGTATGGAGTGTTGTTCTGGCAAGTCGATCCTGAAGAGAAAGAGGTCGTTAATGAAGGTTTTGGAACTATTCCTTATTACACAGCTCCTCATCCGGATTTTAGATTCTTCGATGGGCAGGCGTTAACTTTTGTTACCTTGCCGGAAGTCACGTTGCCAGAGACAGCAACAACGTATGAAGCGCCCGCAGGAGTCCATGATTCCAGTTCTGAACGCAAGTTGATTATCGCGATCGGAAGGTTTGATATAGAAAGTCCGGAGTTTGAGCCGGGCCTTGTCGACTCACAGCCCGTGAGTGCGTACGGTCTTATCTATAATATCGACACCAACCGTTTTGAATCCGGCGATCCGCTGTCTACCTACTTAAAGATTCTAGATATCTCTACGACCTTATTTAGAGGAATGTCGTGGGATAGCGAAAAGCAACGGGCCGTTTCGGTTCCTGGTGGGGAAGGGTGCGGACCGTATTCGACGCTGACGTTTGTGAATTTGCAGGCAGGCACGGCACAAACGGTTGGGGGTGACGGAAGTTTCGACTTTTCTTCCGACATTTTCTGTAACCCCTCAAACCGGGAAAGCCCCGACGGAAAGTGGTTTATTTTATCCGGAATCAATACCAGCGGGCAGGGAAGCGTCTATCTGTTTGATGTCACCGGGGTAGAGTTAAAACACAAAACAGTAGAGATGCAAGAAGACGAGAAGTTTTTCCGTTCCGATAAGTGGGATCTTTCAGGAGCTTATCCCAGAATTCTTTTCTCGGAGGGTGCGATTGTAGATTTTAACGACTGATAAAAATCGAAAGCCGCCGGCGGGGAGGACCGCAGGCGGCAAGCGCGTGAGCGTGATGCTCAAAGAACGGAAGGGAAGGCGAACGGAAGGGATGTTCCGAGAGGGCTCGGTGGAGGACCCTCCGATCGCCTGGGACTACTCCCGGCTGCCAAATCCAGGCTCCCCGAAGGGCACACCGCTGTCTCCAGCAGTTTCCTAGATTATCAAGGCCCTACCATCCTGGGATGGGCCATAGCGGAAGCGAGTGAGTCTCGTCCCGGTGAGTGCTCCCGCCGTCTCTCCTCCTCGAGAACTTTG
Source organism: Patescibacteria group bacterium (assembly GCA_038078775.1). Classification (GTDB taxonomy): domain Bacteria; phylum Patescibacteriota; class Patescibacteriia; order UBA9934; family UBA9934; genus JAGORL01. Next base: position 1,223 of record JBBTSN010000149.1, read on the forward strand.
GGTGCTAAGATAATCCTACACGGAGCACATGAGAAAGAAAAGTGCGTTACCTTTTTGATTCGTTCGGTTACCAGCTTGTAGCGAGCTTTTATTCTTGAAGAACATTTTTATGAAGACTTCACAACCGCGCGATCCAAAAAAAGGAAAGAGTGGACATTCGTTGTTGTTTCTTGCCGCTGCCGTTGCTGCTGTAGCGGCAGGAACGTATTACTTCAAAAGCGCCAAAGGTAAAAAACATCGTGCGATGTTAAAGGGCTGGGCCGTGCAAGCCAAAGGCGAAGTGCTTGATCGGATTGAGCAGATGAAAGAAATGGGCGCGGAAGATTATTTGAAGATTGTCGACGATGTCCTTGGGAAGTACAAAGCCACCAAGAAGATCAGCACCCAAGAGTTGTGGGATTTGGGACAAGAGCTCAAGAGTAATTGGAAAAGTATTGCCAAAGATTTAGGAGGAAAGAAGAAAGCAAAAGCGTCGGCACGAAAGAAAAGGACGAAGAAATCCAGTAAGTAGATTTACAAACACCCCGCAAGGGGTGTTTTGCTTCTGCCCTAAATGTGATAGAAAGGGGTGGTATGAATGATTTTGCTGAACGAAAATACGTCGCTTCTCCTGAAACCCATGAACAGTTAAGGTCGTATGAGTTTCAATTCACCCTGTATCGCCATGGACCAAAGACCTCAGTAAATGGGGACTTGTCGGAAGCTGGTTGGCAGAAGACTAAAGACTTTCATGCAGAGCGTTATGATAAAGGTCTTGCGGATGTCGAGAAAGTGGATTTGATTGTTTCACCGATTTTTCGTACTTGGGGCACGGGCCAAGCTGCCACAGCCGCGTTGGTGGAACGCATGGGTGAAGAAGGTTTGGGGGAAGTAGGGGTGGACGAACGGTTGACCGAAGGCGTGCTTTCCGAAAACGAAGATCGGGTAAATGAGATCGGGCGGTTGACCGGCGGTCCTGACGGCCGTCATGGCCGTATGTTGGTTGGCTGGTTAGGACTTGAGAAGCCCCTCGATAATTGGCCGGAAATGATGACCTACAAACAAGCAGCAGGTAATATTGCCGAACTTATTCTTGAGCGGGTCTTGTTGCGTAAAGAGGCGGGTGGCAATCAGAAACTGGAAGCCTTTTCTCACGGGCCAGTTCTGGCCGCGTTTATTGTCCGTCTTGAGGAACTTTCCGGCCAAAAACTTCTTCCTCAGGATTGGAAGGAGCAAGCCGTGAGCGGTGATCAAGTTCCGGGCATTTCGGATGAAGATAAAAAGAAAACCAGCCCCATGTGGACACTATTTGATTTCAATTCTCATGCCATTCTTCGCGCAGACTCATACGCTCCTGAAGAATTCACGGTGGAGTTTCACGGAAAAACCATTCGTCTATCACTTGATGTGCTTCGGGAGATGGCTGGGCAAGAGACGTTGGAAGAAAAGCACCAGTGGGCTGCCAAATAGTATGATCATCAAAAAGTTTTTGCATTCCTGTTTGCTCTTAGAGAAAGAAGGGCAACGATTACTCATCGACCCAGGGAGCTTTTCATTCATTGAAGGCAAGGTAAAGCCAGAAGACATCGGGCCGGTCGATGCCATTTTGATTACACACAAGCATGCCGATCATTATGATCCGGCTGCGCTCAGACAGTTTCTCTCCTTCGGGCCAACAGTCATTCACACCATTCAAGACATTCGCACCGAACTCGATAAAGAGGGAATCGCATCTCAGCTTCTCACTCCAGGAGACGAACGTCAGATTGCAACGTTTAATGTCAAAGTTTTAAATGCTCCGCACGAAGCTATTCCCGTGCCAGTCCTCCCTGACAACGCTGCGTATCTTGTTGATGGCCTTCTTCATCCTGGCGATTCATTTCATCCGGAGATCATCCCGGCTTGTGACACGCTCGCTCTGCCTATCGCTGGTCCATGGGCTACGATCATGGAATCATTAAACTTTCTCGATCGCGTCAAACCTAAAACAGTCATTCCAATTCACGACGCAATCATCAAAGACTTCATGCTCGAGCGCATCTACAACTACATGTTGAAGCCGACGCTTGAAGCACGGGGAATTACCTTTCGACCATTAGAGATAAACGAGCCTTTATAAAAGGGGAGTTATGGTCAGAAAAGTTGTTCAACATGTCTTACGGCGCCCACTTAATGCCTGGAAAAAAGGCGGAACCTTGCTGCGTTGTATGGCAGTTTATTCGGTACTTTCCCCGACGGTGGTGGTCCCTCTGGCCACCGGCAAGCTGGTCGTCGGCGTCCATGTGTCATGGGTAGTGATTGCTATTCTGATGACTATTGGCACGTCGAACTTTTTGTTAATGCTTTGGTTATTGTTTCGCAAGGAACCGATCCTTGTCGGCAATCCGTAATTTTGATACCCTCGCCCCGGAGGTGCCCATGCAGCGGCTGCACAATCTCGCGGCCCGCATTCGGCGCCGCATCCCTGATCGTCCAGGGCCCTGGTTGCGTCGTAAGGCGATTGACGAAGTCCGTCTCGCCCGCGAGCAGGGTGGTTGGACACTAGCGACGATGGTCTTTGTGAGCTTCCCGCTCTGCCCGCTCACAAACTACGTGGTGACCCCAGCACTGGTCGCCGCCGGCTATCTGCCAATGCAGGCGATCGCTCACGGGTTCTTTTGGGCCCACGTCTACAGTTGGGGAGTTCTCCCCGCGTACTATTGGTGGCGTCGTGCCGGCCGTGAACGCTTTCGATCCATCATTTTCTGGGCTTCGAGCCCGTGACCCGTCCAGGACCTCCACCTGGGCGGTTCTGTATTTTTGCGGTAGAGTGCATTTCATTATGGATCCCCTCACACCCAAAGTGGTTATTTGCGTCATGGTCCAAAAAGACGGAAAGACCTTGCTCAATTTCCGCAAAGGCAGTTTTGCCGCAAATATGTTCGGTATGGCCGGCGGTAAGCTAGAAAATATGGAAACGTTTCAGCAAGCCGCTGATCGGGAGTGCTTGGAAGAAGCAGGAATAACCATTGGACCGCTCCGGTTTGTTTGCATTATGAACAATCATCTGCACAATCCACACCACTTTGTTAATTTGGGTGTTGTAGCAGATTGGGTCAGCGGCGAGCCACAAGTTTTGGAGCCCGAAAAATGTGCCAGCTGGGGTTGGTATGATCTCGACGATCTGCCACAGCCCCTCACCGAAGTAACAACGTGTCTCATGAAAGCCTACAAGACGGGTCAAAGTTATTTTGATGAGCCTGCTCAGCTATGATCACGAAAAAGTTGCTGTTATTTGATTTTGACGGAGTGATTGTTGATTCGCCGAAAATCTCTCATGATTCTTCGAACGAGATTCTCCCTAAGCCCATAGACCTTGCAGCCTATCGTCTCTTTTTTCATGGGAATATTTTTGAACATAAAGACGTCGCTGACCAAAGTACCGACGTTGAGTTAAAAATAACCGACGACCACCCCTTTTATCAGCGCTACATCCCACGGCTAATGACCCTGTCTCCGATTTAACAGGTCCACGCTCTTATCCCAGTGTTGGCAGAGAGGTTTTCTTTGTTCGTGGTGACTTCGACAACGACAGGCGCGGTTAGCCGATTCCTCGAGCAACACGGAATTTTATCTTCATTCAAGCAGGTTCTCGGATCCGATATTGATACCAACAAGTCTCGTAAGATTACCAACGTCCTAAAAAGCGAAAACATGAGTCCCGTGGATTGCCTCTTTATTACAGACACTCTCGGCGATATTCGCGAGGCAGGAAAGGTCGGTGTACAATCGATTGCGGTGACGTGGGGCTTCCATGAACGGGCGGATCTCGAAAAAGGGAGCCCGTATGCCATCGTCTCGACCGTTGAGGAACTGACCCAGAAAATTCAAGTATTCTTTGGTTAAAAAAGGAGGAGGACCGGTTCACGCTCTTGTGAACCGGTCCGGAGGTGGGGCGAAGAGAGGGTTCGAACCCCTGACACCAGGCATGTGTAGCCCGTGCTCTAACCAGCTGAGCTACTTCGCCACGTGGCGTATATCTATCAAATAACTCACAGGCCGTCAAGTGTATGATTGAAGTAGAAAAAAAGTTTCGTTTGAAGCCAGGGGATGAAGAAAGGTTAATTGCGGGAGCCGAATTTGTGTCGGAGAAGTTGGTGATCGATACGTACTACGACGCGGCTGATTATCGGTTAACCACCAAAGATTGGTGGCTTCGATACCGGGATGGTCG
>JBBTSN010000150.1:0-7320 GCA_038078775.1 Patescibacteria group bacterium
GCGACATACGATCAAAACGTAGATAATTCTTTGCAACACGCGCCACATCTTCAAGCATCACCGCATCATAACGCGCCAAACGGTCAGCAGGCTCTTCAACCGTACCAAGAAAAAGAAGCTGACGCGCATAAAACTCTGCACGATCAGAAGAATCTTCAAGCGCAAGGGAGAGGCCACCCCGAACATTATCCTTTACCATACGAAGCTCGGCCTCAGTAACGCCATCTTGAGCCGCTTTACGAAGTTCGTCGGTAATAACCTGCATCGCCTCAGAAAGCCGCGTTGCATCAAGCCCGGCACGCACGGTAAGCATACCCGTATCTTGATACGAATCCGTAGCCGCACGAACGGTGTAACACAATCCACGACGCTCACGCACTTCAACAAACAAACGAGAACTCATGGTACCTCCCAAAATAGAGGCCAATAAGCGCAAAGGTGCTTCATCAGCGTGGCCTCGTTTAATCGTTGGGAAACCAAGCGAAAGCTGCACCTGCTCAACATCTTTTTGCTGACGACGAATACGACCAACCGCAGCCTGATCGCCGAGCAATACATCAGCAGGAATAACTCCATCTCTTTTCTCAACTGTACCAAACGTTGACTCAACAAGTTCAAGAACATTTTCCGGCAAATTCCCCGCAGCAACAATCACCATATTTTCCGAACGGTAAAACGTATCACGATACTTCAATACATCTTCACGCGTCATTGCACGCATAGAATCAGCTGTTCCCGCAATATTCTTCCCAAGAACATGTCCGTTAAACATCGCTTCTTCAAGTAAATCTTCAATGTGCATGATCGGGTTCTCCTCATACATCTTAATCTCCTCAATAATCACCCGCTTCTCACGATCCATTTCTTCTGCGTCAAACTTTGAATGAAAAAGCATGTCGTGGAGCAAATCAACCGCAACCGGCAGTTGAGGCGCCGCAATCTTCACCCAATATCCTGTTAAATCTTTACCCGTATACGCATTATATTGCGCACCATAGCGATCAAGCTCTTGAGAAATATCTACCGTGCGAGGACGCCTTTCTGTTCCCTTAAACATCAAATGCTCAATAAAGTGCGAACCACCCCATACCGGTACATCTTCATTGCGAGAACCAATCTTAAAAAGCACCAAAATCGCCGCAGCCTCAGTTCCCGAAAAAGGAGCAAGCACAACACGCGCACCATTTGCAAGAGTTTTTTGTTGAGTCATAAGGAGAAGTAATGAAGTTATGAAGATGGGAAGTTTAAAGAAGTATCATTCTGAGTTTTTGTCATCCCGACGCCAAGAGGGATCTCCCTGGTGAATTGTTTCCATGTAATGGAACTGTCATCCTGACCTGTTGGCAGAAAAAAATTCATGTTAATAGAAGGATTTTTAATAGAAAAATCGAACGAGTGGGAGATTCCTCCTATCGTCGGGCTCGCCCGTAGGGCTATGCCCGAGGGGATGACACAGGCCTTATTTGAGCCTCTCGCTCAAATACTCTTCCAAATCCGCAATCGCAATACGTTCCTGCTTCATAGAATCACGTTCACGAACCGTAACCGTATCTTTAAGCGCAGCCTCACCCTCACCAAGCGTGTCAAAATCAACCGTTACACAAAACGGCGTACCAATCTCATCTTGCCGGCGATACCGCTTTCCAATGGACTGCGTTTCATCGTAATCAACCATAAAAGATCCACGAAGGTTCTGTGCGATGTTCTGCGCAACGAAAGAAAGATTCTCTTTCTTTGAAAGAGGCAAAACAGCAACCCTGTACGGAGCAAGCTGATAAGGAAGCCTCAAAACAACGCGAGTCTCTCCATCAACCTCTTCTTCAGAATAAGCATCGGTAAGCACCGCGAGCATGGTACGACCTACGCCAACAGAAGATTCGATAATATGCGGAATGAACTTCTCTCCAGAAATTGGATCAGTGTAATCAAGTGTCTGGCCAGAAAACGTTGAGTGCTGCGTTAAATCATAGTTACCACGTGCATGAATACCTTCAAGCTCCTTAAAACCAAAAGGGAAATTGTACTCAATGTCATAAGCTTCCTTTGCATAAAATACAAGATTTTCATGCTTGTGCCATTGCAAGTTTTCTTCTTTAATACCCAAATCAAGATAGTACTGCCAACGAGCCGCACGAAGTTTTTCATACTCGATCATCTCGAGATCGGGATGCACAAAATATTGCATTTCCATTTGTTCAAACTCGCGCGTACGAAACACAAATTGACGCGCAGTAATTTCATTACGAAATGCTTTTCCAATTTGGGCAATACCAAACGGCAAACGCTTACGAGAAGAATGAAGAACATTTTCAAAGTTCACGTAAATACCCTGACACGTTTCACCACGCAAATACACCGCCTCTTTATCAAGATCTCCCGTAAAATTTCCTAAATTCGATTTCACTAAAAGATTAAATTTCTTTACCGAGGTAAAATCATTTTTTCCACACTTCGGACACACGATTTTTTTTATGTTCTCAGCAAAAAGTGCATTGATTGCTTCTTCGCCCATTTTTTCATCGGCAAGAATATCAATCTCTTCCAAAAGATGGTCAACGCGCAATCGGCTATGACAAGATTTACACTCAGTAAGCGGATCAGAAAAGCCGCCTACATGACCACTCGCCTCCCAAATTTTTGGATGCATGAAAATTGCCGAATCAAGTCCAACAATATCACCTCGCATTTGCACCATGGCCTTCCACCATGCTTTTTTAATGTTATTTGCAAGCTCTACACCCAACTGGCCATAGTCATATACCGCAGCAAATCCTCCGTAAATTTCTGAACTCGGAAACACAAAACCGCGGACTTTACACAAGGCAACAAGCTTATCCATAGAGGTTAACATACCGCTCTACGCTATCACATATTTTTTATCGCGTAAAACAAAAACCCCGGCCTTGTCGTAATCGCAACATGATCGTAGGGAACGGTTTAAAACCATTCCCTACATCACGTTCGCGAATCGAATAGCCGAGGCCCTTACCTAATCGTGAAGGTCAACACGGTACTTCATCATGTCCGTATCAACATCTTCAGCGACATCTACATCCTCTCCCTCTTCATAACGAGTAAAGAGCGTAACATCAACATCCACAACATAGGAGCTCCAGTACGCACCAAACATTTCTTCAGCGACGTCTTCGCTCGTTATCCAACGAAGCCACATATCACCGTAAGCATCTTCTTCTACCATGTACACCTTTGCAACAGACTGGATCTTTACAAGAACCACGCCAGCCTTTGGCAACATGGGTGCGCCCATTACAAATTCTGCAAGGGCATCATCGGCAACCGTTATAACGGTATCGAAATCGTCTTGATAGGTAAAGTAGGTTTGCGCATCAAAGAACGGACGACGCATCAGTGAACTATCAATGTAATAGATAGTAGAACCACTTTCAGACTTAATATAGTTACCCGCAACAATAGTACCTACATCAACAATCTCAACTTCCTCGACCACTTCTTCATCCACAACAGGCTCAGTGCCAACCGTGTACCAAACAGAGAATTCAGAAGAAGTATCAGTTGCAAGCTCAGTAGCCAAATCAGTAGTAACTATCTTTACAAGAACTACATCGGAATTTACATACGGAACAGTCCAGGTATAGGAACTATCATTCAACGTGTTAGTGACAATGGTTTCCCATGTTACTCCAGCATCTTCCGAATAGTACAAATTCGCATAGGAAGCATTTCCTCCATCGTTTGCCCAAGTAATGTCGGTTGTGGTTCCGGCTTCAAAAGAATCGTCTGCCTCTGGAGTAAGGAGGTTAACACTATATGTAATCTCCACATCTTCATTGTTATCAGAAGATGCGACATAGAAAATAAGCGGACTTGCAACGGTAGAATCACCCGCTTGAGCGCCTGCAAACGCATTTGCGGCAGCATCAGGAGATGAAGAGATAGTAAGAGTATTAGCACCGGCAATAAAGCGCGCGGAATGCGTAAGAGTAACAACGGCGTCAGCAATACCGGCAACCAGAGAAACGCTGCCGGTCATTGAACCGCCCCAAGTAGTAGGTGCTTCCGAATACGTAAGAGTAATAGTAGCAGTATCGTTAACACCGGACTGAAGACTCGTTGGACTTGCAGAAATAAGTACCGGACCCGCACCATCGGTACCCGCAACCGTCTCGGTGTCTAACATTTCATTCGCAGCAGCATCCGCAATACTTCCCGTACCTCCTGTTGCGTACGTGGGAGTAACAGTTAGAGACGTGTTATTCGAAGTGCTCGTAGTAATGGTATAGGTAAGCGTTGAGGCAGTTGCGCCATACGTACCTGCAGTAATGGTTGCTGTACCCGTTGAAGCAACAAGCGTAATATCATCGTCGGTACCACCGTCGGTGATAGTTACGGACTCAGAGAACGTAAGCACGAGACGATCAATCGCTGCATCAACATTGTTATCACCAGTAACTGCCGACAAGATTGCAGGCTTCGCACCATCAGTACCGGAAACAGTTTCTGCGTTTGCCATTTCATTTGCAGCCGCATCCGTAATATCACCAGCACCTCCTGTTGCATACGTCGGGGTAACCGTTAATGCGGTGTCGCCCGAGACGCTCGTAGTAATCGTATACGTCAATGTCGAAGCGGTCGCTCCGTACGTACCCGCAGTAATAGTTGCCGTACCGCTTGAGGCAACGAGAGTGATGTCATCATCGGTACCACCGTCGGTGATAACTACCGACTCAGAGAACGTAAGTGCAAGACGGTCAACGGTTCCATTAGAATCGTTGTCACTCGTTGCAGCAATAGTGATAGCTGGCTTCGCACCATCTGCGGCTACGCGGTTTTCAGCGTTTGCCATTTGGTTCGCTTCTGCATCATCACAAATAGAGAAGTTCGTAGCACAGCTCGCAACAGCGGTATATGCCGCCGTTGGGGTAATAGCGGTATTGCCGGATGTACAACCCGATACCGTGAACGCCATAGAAAGTACACCTGCTCCGGTGTAATCGCCGTTTACAATGGTACATCCATTGTTAAATGCTAAACTCGTAAAACCGTCAGCCGCTCCGCTGGTATCATCAAGGTCAGATGCCTCACTGAAAAAAACGGTAATGCGATCAACGGTACCGTCAGAATTCGTATCGGCAGTAATCGTCGACGCGGTCATGGTTGGCGCTGCAGCATGGGCTGCATTTGGCACAAGAAACAAGGATCCAAAAAGCACCGCGCTTCCAAGTACCAAAGCGCTTACGAGCAAAGATCCTGTGGATTGGTAACGAGAAACGTATTCCATAGAAATAAAGGTCAATCCCCAAAAGAAGAATTTGTTTGATTATAGACCATTTTGCATTTATGCACATCCTTTCTGTGGATGAAAAAAAGACGCCCCTTCATTACGTTGGGACATCTTTTTTATAACTTTGTTTCTATGCATGCAATTCGCTCACGTGTTTCAAGGAAGAATGGTCAATTGAGTAGGACTCATCAATATCTTCTCCTATATCGTACCGAGTGAAAAGCGTGGGGTCGATGTCAAGAACATAGGCGTTCCAGTCAGCACCAAACATCTCCGTAGCAACATCTTCGCTCGTAACCCAACGAAGTTCAAGGGATTCATTTTTTCCTTCCTCTATCCAATACACTTTCTCGACCGAAGGAGTTTTAATAAGAACCGCGCCAGCCCGAGGAGACAACGGGGCTCCAATTGCAAATTTATGAATCGTATTTTCGGAAACGGTAACGACCTCACTCATATCATCCTCATACGTAAAATAGGTCTGCTCATCAAACAATGGACGGCGCGCCATTTCTTCATCAATGTAATAGAGGCTGTCAGTACCCTCTATGTTCACAAAATCACCCGGCACAAGACCGTCAATTTCAGAAAGAACTTCCTCAGAAGGAACGGCACCATTTTCCCAGTAATCAGCGTTATCTTCCTCATAAAACCACACGGAAAAGGCTCCAGACATATCGCTTGCAAGCTCTTCTACAAGATCTGTCGTTACAATCTTCACCAAAACCTCTTGAGATTGCACGTGAGCAACCGTCCAATGATACGAACCGTCATTAATAATGTTCTTTTCAATAATCTCCCAAGTAACACCCGCATCTTCAGAATAGAACAAATCAACAAAGGAAGCGTCTCCCTCACCTTGCTTCCAGGTAATTTCAAACATCGTATCTGCACGAAGAACACTGCCCGCAGCTGGCGCGAGAAGATCAACGGTATACACCGACTTCGCTGCATACGCACCCTGAGGAACAAAAAGCAAACCAAGAAGCATTGTTCCTACGAAAAATGTTTGTGAAAAAATGAGAGAGAATTTCATAGGAAAACTCGTATGTTAAAGATAATGGAATAAGGAGATTTGACCCCGTATTTAAGCTTATTTTTCAAAAAACGTCAAGCTTTAGCCAAAAAATAGCACATTTTCACCAAAGAAAAAGCCCCCGAGCGGGAGCTTTTTTACACTTTCATGATTTCTTCCTCTTTTTTCTCACCGAGACCATCAATTTGAGCAACAAAATCTTTCGTGAGCTTATCAAGATCATCTTGGTCTTTCCGAACAACATCCTCACTCACGCCGGTTCGCTTTCCAATCTCCTTACGAACTTCCTCACGAATACGCCGAATGCCGATACGGGCATCCTCAAGCTTTTCATGAGCAATTTTTACAAGCTTCTTGCGATTCTCCTCAGTCATCATGGGCATCATGATACGAATGGTTTTTCCGTCGACGATCGGCATAATGCCAATATCGGATGCGGTAATAGCAGATTCAATAACCTTTACCACCGAACTATCCCAAGGCTCAATTTGCAACGTCTTACTATCAGGCGTTGAAAGCGAGGCGAGTGCCTTGATGGGCTGAAACGTACCATATGCTTCAACTTGAATTTGATCAAGAAGCGCAGGAGTAGCACGACCTGTGCGAATAGTGGCAAGCTCAGTTTGAAGATGCTCGAGCGCCTGAGTAAAAAGCTTCTTTGTTTCGTTAATATTTGGCATAGAAAAAATCCTCTCTGTAGTGTACAGGGAGGATTTTTTGCGTCAACAAGGCTAATCTTCGAGTGTTTGAACACCAATCCACACAGAACCATCATCCATAATACGGAGCACCGAAGCGGCACGAGACGAAGGAAGTTCCTCGGTAGACCATGTAGAACCACCGTCAACCGTGAGATACAACGCAGTATCAGTACCATACATAATGGTATTTCCGTCATCAGGATCAACGGCAAGAGCACTAATAACTACATCGCCCGACGCCGTAAGAAGCGAAAGACCCGTCCATGTAAGTCCCTTATCGTCCGAGGTAAGCAAACCGTATTCCGTCGAAGCAACAACCT